>JASFHU010000218.1:0-7058 GCA_050123055.1 Anaerolineae bacterium | reverse complement strand
CCCGAATTGCCGGGATTGATGGCCGCATCAGTCTGAATCAGGAGCGGCAGGGAAAAGCCGCTCTCCTGGCGCACCACGCGCCCCAGGGCGCTGATGATGCCGGTGGTCATCGTCTGTTCAAAGCCAAAGGGGTTACCGACGGCAATGGCCCGCTGGCCTACACGCAGTGTGGAGGAATCTCCCAGTCGCACTACCTTCAGGAGGTCGGCCGGCACATCCACCCGGATGACCGCCAGGTCGCTGTCAGCATCGGCCCCCACCAGTTCCGCTTCGACGAGCGTGTCATCGGCAAAGCGGACCAGGATCTCCTCGGCGCCCTCAATGACGTGGTTGTTGGTCACAATGTGGCCAGTGGTATCCAGCACGAACCCGGAACCCGTACCGCCGCCACGGGCAGAAGAGATGGCAATGTTCACCACGGAAAAGCTGACCCTCTCATACAGGCTGATGAGCAACTGCTCCTCGGCTGCAGCCAGGGCCAGCAGGTCATCTTCCAGTAGGGTAGATATGTCTGGGGCCGGCCCAGTGTCTTCAGACAGCGCCTCTGCGACAGATCGCGGCGCAAGCGCGGCGAAGGCACCGGTCCCGGCAGGATTTGCCTCAAAC
Source organism: Anaerolineae bacterium (assembly GCA_050123055.1). GTDB lineage: Bacteria > Chloroflexota > Anaerolineae > JAAYZQ01 > JAAYZQ01 > JASFHU01. The sequence goes on along the minus strand of JASFHU010000218.1, from coordinate 6,452 downwards.
GCAGTGGCAGCCAAGTTGCCACTTAGTAGGGCTACGAGCAGCAAGACCGAGCCCCACAAAAAGATAGTATCTTTCGGTTTCATCTTATACCTCTTTCCAGGGACGCCTGGTAGGCGCCCTCTTGATCACGATTTATGCCGCAAGCGCTTCTAGTGTTTCCTCGGCCTGACCAGCTTCGGAACGCTCGGCCAGCCGGTCGATCATGTTGCTAAAAATGGGACCGTGGAAGGGGTAGAGTCCATACCAGTACACAAAGCCCCACAGCCCTTTGGGCGCCAGATACGCGGTCTGGATTAACAACGTCTTGCCGTCCTCCATGGGTCGCGCCTCGAACTGGAGCCAGGCTTGGCCCGGCACCTTCATCTCGGCCCGCAGGCGCATCAGGCGACCCGGCTCGACAGCCTCCACCCGCCAGAAATCAAGGGCGTCGCCCACGCGTACCTCCTCGGGGTCACGGCGGCCGCGACGAAAGCCTGGTCCGCCTACCAGCCGGTCAGCGACGCCGCGCAACCACCACAACGAATCGGCATAGAGCCAGCCATTCTCGCCACCCAACCGGGTGAAAACAGCGTATACCTCTTCAGGGGAGGCATCCACCACTCGCTGACGGCGCTCGATCTGCAAGCCCTGGTCAGTAGTAAGTTCCAGCGGCTTGACGTCGCCCACGCTGGAAACTAGGCAATCGCTCCAACTGGTTTCGACCTGGCCCGCTTCCAGACTGGTCAGCGCCCGCCGCACGGCGCTCTCATAGTCCACCGGCTCAATGTCGGGGAAGAGCGCCTTGGCCGAGTCGTCGCGGACGATCACCTCGTTGCGCAGCCCCTCGATGAGGGGGTAGATGATGTTTGCGTGGACCGGCGTCATCCAGTGCACCCAGTGGGCCGACAGGCGCGGCGTCAGCACCGGCACTGGAATGAGAAACCGGCGCAGACCACGTACCTTGGCGTAGCCTTTCATCATGTCGGCGTAGGTCAAGACGTCGGCGCCGCCGATCTCGATGATCCGCCCGGCGCTCTCTGGCACCGCCAGGGTGCGGACCAGGTAGTGCAGGACGTCGCGGATGGCTATGGGCTGGATGCGGGTGTAAACCCACTCTGGGCAGATCATGGCCGGCAGTCGTTCAGTCAGATAGCGAACCATCTCAAATGATAGGCTCCCCGCACCGACGATGACGGCAGCACGAAATTCGGTAACCGGGACGCCGGCCACGGCCAGCGCCGAGCCCGTCTCGTGGCGCGAGCGCAGGTGGACCGACAGATCATCGCTTGGATCACCCAGGCCACCCAGGTAGATGATGCGCTCGACGCCGGCTTCCTTGGCCACCCGGCCAAAGTCACGGGCCACGATCTTGTCCCGCTCGCGGTAGTCCTTGGTGTCGGTAAGACTATGAATAAAGTAGTATGCGGCCCAGATACCCTCCATGGCCGGGGCCAGCGTCTCGGGCTTGAGGGCGTCGCCCTCGACCACCTCAACCTGGTCGCTCCAGCGACGACCCTGCAGGCGACGGGCATCACGAACCAAGCAGCGAACGTGATAGCCTGCCTCCAAGAGGGCCGGTACCAGCCGACCCCCTATGTAGCCCGTGCCGCCAGTGACAAGTACAAGCTTCGATTCTCTCATTTTTCCTTCCCCTCTTGCTCCCAACAGCCTCACGTCGCCAGCTCATTGCGCAGGCGAATCTGCTTCCAAAGATGCTCAAGGGTGATGACACCCAGGAGACGGCCGTCCTCCAGGATCGGGACTGTACGTACATCATCTGCGTTCATTCTCTGCACGAGACCCCAGACATCCTCCTCTGCGTCGGCCGCAAAGGCCGAGTCGGCAGGAGTCATGACCTGTCGCGCCGTGAGCTGCTCTCTCTGGGTCCGAGAGACGCCCTTGACATCGTCTAGCGTGATCACGCCCTGTGGATCATCGCTATCGCTGACAAAGAAGCAACGCTGATCTCCCTTCAGGACATGGTCCTCGACCAGCCGGTCCAGTCGAACATCACTGGACACCGGAGCACACTGTTCGATCATCACGTTGCGCGCCTTGAGCCCGGTCAGCATGCCCTGCAAGGCCACCTGTTGGTAACTGGCCCGAGCAGCGTTGTTCAGGTACCAGCCGATAAACGCCAGCCACAGGCCATTCGAAAAGCCACCAAAAAAGAATTGGACCACCCCCAGGCCGATGAACCCGAAGGCGATTGCCTGGCCGGCTCTGGCTGCCCAGCGGGTGGCTTTCTCATAGCCACCACCAAACTGCCATAGGGCAGCCCGCAAAACGCGTCCACCATCCAATGGAAAGCCGGGTATCATGTTAAAGGCCGCCAGTAGCAGATTGATGCGGCCCAGGTAGGCAAGTGGCGCAGCCAGGACCGCATTCTCGGCCAAGACTGCACCCGTTCCACTAAAGAGAGCCGCCAGTCCCAGGCTGGTTAGCGGTCCAGCGATCGCGATACGGAACTCGGCGCCCGCCGTGGGTGGCTCCCGCCCGATCTGCGCCACACCGCCAAAGATGAACAGCGTGATGCTCTTCACCGGAACCCCCTCGCGCAGGGCTAGTACTGAGTGGCCCAGCTCGTGCAGCAACACCGAGGCAAAAAACAGCAGCGAGGCAAACGCGCCAACGATCAGGTAGGTAAGCGAACTCCAGCCAGGGTTTGTCTGAGGAAAGTAGCCGGCTGCCAGCGACCAGGTGATCAGAGCAGCGATCAGAAACCAGCTCACGTGGAGCCGGATCGGTATACCAAGAATTTTGCCCAAACTCAACGAACCTCGCATTGTGGTACCCCCTTCCTATGTCTACAGGTTTGAGGTTGAGGGCCCTCAGCATCACCAGGACCCCCTTGTCCGGCGCTGTAAGCTCGCTCGGACCCCCAACCTTGACACCAGTATACCACAATGCAAAGGTTTTGTCAATATATTATTGAGATTTCTAATGAGTCTCTAACGTGAGCACGTTTCGGGCTGGTGACGCCAGCCAACCTGAATCGACAACCGCGGGCCTATTTGCACCGCGAAACCTCAGCCACCGTTAACCCGGCGGCCCAGCCAGAAGCGACGCCAGTCATCGCCACTGGTCTGCAGCGCGATCAGCGTGTACAGGCTCCCCGCCCAGAATCCCAGTACCATCATCAACACAACCCAGACCACGGAGCGGAGCGCCGACTTTTCGCGGTAGATGATCCAGCCGGAAAAGAGCACAAAGCCCACGTATAGGTCCACCAACGACACAATGCCCCACGGCATGGACAAAAGTTGCTTCCCTTCCTCGGCAAAATCACCAACGACAAAACCGTAGACAAGTACTGCCGTCATGGCCAGCAGGCCCAGAAAGGCAATCAGTTTCGCAATTCTCATACCTCACTCTCTCCTTCAAGTTTCTACCGCCAGATCGCAGTCCTAGCTGTCCAGCCAGGCTTGTTCTCGCTCGTCTGCCATGGCGTCCCAGTGGTTATGTTGACTATCCGAGAATGCCCCAGACAAGTCTGCGACTTCTGACTCCCCTACTTGCTGGGGGCAGTTTCGTCGGTGGTAGTATGCCAGGACATGTTGACTACTCCTGAGCTGATCGCCGGATCAGCCACTTCTCGAACTCGACGCCCCAGAATACGATGGTGCTCAAAATGAGGCTGATGACCAGTTCGCCCGCTGAGAGAGCCGTCGTTTTGAACAGGTCCTGCAAAAAGGGCACGTACACCACCGCCAATTGCAGGCCAAAGGTCAACAAGACCGCACCCAGCAGTGGCTTGTTCGATAGCAGTCCCACCTTGAACAACGAGTCTCGAGAGCGCACGGCCAGGGCATGGCCCATTTGCGACAGGGTCAGCGTGGTGAAAAGCATGGTTTGCCAATTGTCCCAGCCAGCTCGCCAAGTCCAGTAGCCCATGCCCAGGCTGACCAGGCCCATCAGCAAGCCAACCCATATCACGTGCCGGCCCAGCCCCCGGCCAAAGATACTCTCCTGGGGATGGTATGGTGGACGGCGCATCGTGTCCGGCTCCGGCGGCTCGACGCCCATGGCCAGGCCTGGCAAGCCGTCGGTGACCAAGTTGATCCACAGGATTTGCAGCGGCAGCAACGGCAGCGGCATGCCGGCCAGCGGCGCCAGGAGCATGACCCATATCTCACCCGCATTGGAGGTCAGTGTGTACTTGATGAACTTGCGGATGTTGTCATAGATCGTGCGCCCCTCTCTGACGGCAGCGACGATGGTCGCAAAGTTGTCATCGAGCAGCACCATGTCGGCTGCCTCTTTCGAGACGTCGGTGCCGGTGATGCCCATCGCCACGCCGATGTCGGCCTTTTTCAGAGCTGGGGCATCGTTGACACCATCGCCGGTCATGGCGACGATCTGCCCCCTGTCCTGAAGAGCCTGTACGACCTTGAGCTTGTGCTCGGGTGAGACCCGGGCATAGACCGCCACCTGGTCCACGACCTCCTCCAGGTCATCCACCGACATCTGACCCAGGTCGCGGCCGGTCAGGGGCTGGCCATCACTGGCAATCCCCAGCTCCGGCGCGATGCCCAAGTCGCGCGCGATCTGCCGGGCTGTCAGCGGATGGTCGCCTGTGATCATCACCGGGCGCATACCAGCCGCCTTGGCGGTTGCCACAGCTTCGCGCACCTCGGGGCGGGGCGGGTCGATCATGCCCACCAGGCCAATGAAGGTCATCGCCCTTTCGAGGGCGGCCTCGTCGGCTGGGTCGGGCTCGTCATCCAGAGGGCGGAAAGCCACACCCAGCACCCGCTGACCCTGGCTAGCCAGCCTATCGTTGGCGGCCACAATCCTGGCTCGCATCTCGTCGGTCAGCGATATGTCCTCGTCGCCGGCCCACACCCTGTCCGAGATCTCCAGGAGACTGTCTACAGCGCCCTTGGCAAAGGCCACAAACTCACCGCAGCACCAGGGCGCGTCAGTCTGTTCGGGCGTGACGCCCACCCGATGGACGGTGGTCATCCGTTTGCGCTCGGAGGTAAAGGGCACCTCGCCAACGCGCGGCCACCGACTATCCAGCTCGGCCTTGACCAGGCCCAGTTCAGCGGCCGCGACCACCAGCGACCCCTCGGTTGGGTCGCCGACAGCGCGATAACCGCCCTCGGGGGTCGCCTCCAGGCTGGCGTCATTGCACAAGGCAGCAGCCTTGGCCAGAAGGCCCAGGCTGCGCACCGCCGGTCTCTTGCCTGGCAGCAGTTCGGCGTCGGCCACGGGCACCCCCTGGCGCAGCAGTGTGTCTACCTGCTGCGTCTCGCCCAATACATCCAACACGGTGACGGTCATGCGGTTTTCGGTCAACGTTCCCGTCTTGTCGGAACAGATGACGGTGACCGAGCCCAGCGTCTCGACGGCGGGCAGTTTGCGGATAAGGGCCCGGCGCTTCAGCATGCGCTGGGCGCCCAGGGCCAAGGCGATGGTCACCACAGCAGGTAAGCCCTCGGGCACGGCAGCGACGGCCATGCTGATGGCCGTCAGCAACATCAACTGCCAGTCCTCGCCGCGCAGCAGGCCGAGGAGAAACACCACGGCGACGATGACCAGAGCAGCGACGGCCAGGCCGCGGCCCAACTGCTCTAGCCGGCGTTGGAGGGGCGTTGGCTCCCGCTCCACGGTCTGGATCATCTCGGCGATATGGCCCAGTTCGGTGTTCATGCCAGTCTCGGTGATGATCGCCGTGCCGCGCCCGTAGGTGACGACCGTGCCCATGTAGACCATGTTCAGCCGGTCGCCCACTGGCAGATCCGGTTTGTCCAACGTAGGGGTTTCCTTCTCAACCGGCTCCGATTCGCCGGTCAGGGCTGCCTCATCGACGCGTAGATTGACCGACTCCAGCAGACGTGCGTCGGCGGGTATCATTGCCCCAGCCTCTAGCAATACCACGTCGCCCGGCACCAGCTCGCGAGCCGAGATCTCGACGATATGGCCGTCTCGCCGGGCCTTGACCACGGGCACAGCGAGTTGCTTCAGGGCAGCCATCGCTTTTTCAGCCCGGTATTCCTGGCTCAAGCCCAATAGAGCGTTGAGGACGACGATGGCCATGATGGCGACAGCGTCCTTCCAGTCGCCCAGGGCCCCAGAGACGACGGCGGCGACGATGAGGATGACGACCATCAGCCCGGTGAGCTGCTCCCACAGGATGCGCCATGGGCTCTTCACACCGCGCTCGACCAGCTCGTTGGATCCGTATTCAGCGAGGCGCTTCAGTGCCTCGGCGGAACTCAGTCCCGCTTCGGCATCTGTATTCAGGCGGGCCAGAACCTCATTCGCATCCGTTCGATACCAATCAGGCATTCTCCTATCCTCCCGAGTAGTCCGTGTCTCCTGAAAGTATCTTATCAATAAGTGGGGGCGGGGTATGTGCGGGCGGCTTTGCCGCCCGCACATACCCCATCTTCCCCCGGTTTATTGAAAAGATAATGCCTGCTCAATGATGGGAACGAGTCTGGGAGCTGGCAGCACTTTGCCAGTCG
>JASFHU010000217.1:0-7066 GCA_050123055.1 Anaerolineae bacterium | reverse complement strand
TTTTGCCCCACCTTCTCGAACGTCCAGAAGCGCACATTGTCAACGTATCGAGCATGGGCGGTTTCTTGCCCGTACCGGGGCAAAGCGTTTATGGGGCATCAAAGGCAGCCGTGAAACTGCTAACAGAAGGATTGCACTCCGAGCTCTTGAATACAAATGTGAGGGTCACAGTGGTTTTTCCAGGTGCCATAGCCACAAACATTGCCGCAAATTCCGGGCTAGGCCAGAGTTTGGAAGCGGAACATGGTAGTGGGCAGAGACCCATAGAACCGCTGGCGGCTGGCAAAGCGGCACAGATCATCATAGCTGGCATGGAGCAGAATCGCTACCGTATTCTCGTCGGCTCAGATTCAAAATTCATGGATTTTCTCTATAGAGTAAGCCCCAAACAGGCGGCGAACTTGATTTTCAGACAGATGAAATCGTTACTACCAGATTAGGCATGATCGCCGGGCAAGAGGCGGCCAGGATTGACTTATAATGGTTGGGACAGGCGCGCTGCCGGCGCGCCTGCGCATACTCGAGGAGGAGTGACACGGCAAACCCGGTTCTGACCATGGGTAAGGCGCTGCTGACGCCCCTACATCCAGACCACAATGGGCCAAGGTCCCCAGGACCACCTCTGAGTGGTCCCCCGACCAATACTCATGGGCTCAGGCCCTGCCCCTCTGGTTTCCCATTTGCCGTCACGGCTCTGGCCTTGCCGTCGAAGGGATCCTGCACAAGGATGAGTCTACCCACACGCACCGGATCGGGAGGCGGGTGGTCACGGCTCCGCCACATTGGCGCTCAACAAGAAGGAGCCGACAATCTCGTCCGCGATGGCCTGCTGTTCTGGCTCGATTCGGGCGGCATTGTCGTCGAGGCCTCGGGCGTCGAGGCTCAGAGTAAAGATCAGGCCGTCGACGTCGATCTCGCGCGCGTTATTGTACAGGACGACCTTCACCCGGCCTTCGTTGACCAATACCCCGCGCGCCAGGTCACGGCCCAGGAATCGGACGCTACCCTGATCCTCGACCTCGCTCGCGCCGGCGCCCGTGCGCTGGATGGGTGTCTCTTCCTCCGGTAGGCGGAATCCGATGGTCAGCTCCACAGCGTCCGGCTTGCCGTGGCGCAGCCGGATGATGTTGGACGCCCTGGGTCCGTCGACCACCTGCCAGTCAGGCGGATGGCGGAAAGAAAAGCCGTACGTGGGCTGGGTGTAGGTCAGCCAGCCAGGATGCGGATCGGGCGCCGGCGTGCCGCCGTAGCGCCGCGTGTAGCTCTCCAGCAGCCGGCGCCCTTCGGCCTCTACCTTATCCAGCGGCTCGTGATACATGGCATAGTCGGACCACAGGGTTAGATCGGGCTTGCGCCGCACGAACTGACCGTCTATCCAATCGACCACATCAATGCCGTCGGGGTTGTCGCGGGCCTTGTCGTCGAACGTGTCCTGGACGATAATCAGGCCATCTGCACCTTCTCGTACGAGAAGGTGGTGGCGGACGAACGAAGGGATCTCGTAGCTGCTCGCGGTGTCCATGCCGGCCAGGTAAGCGGCCATCTCTCTGGCAATCTGTTCCTGCAACGCCTCCTGTACGGCCGGATGGTCAGTGCGGGCCAGCGCCCACAAGGCAGCCCTCGTGGAGGTATATTCCTCGGGCGTCGGCTCCCGGTAGCGACCGCGGAGGGTCACCATCTCTCTCGCCTGGACGACGTACAGGTCCTCCTCTGCGGTGTCAGGCACGATCGAGTCGATCTGGTATCGGGACTGGATGCCGAGCAGGCTGGAATGGAGCGCCACCTGGTAGAGCTCCTGGTAGTAGGCTCGACGCTCGGCGATCAGGTCCCGCATCGCCGGCGAATAGGACTCTGGCTGCGCGATCTGTCCTGAGGACAGGGCCTGGCTGTAGTCGCCCAGCAGGTGCCGAATCAGGTCCTCCACGGTGTCTGCGTCGTAGGCCAAGATCTGTCCCCAGTTGCAGCCACCGTAGGAGCAGGTGGGATCGGGCAGATTGGCGAGCAGTATCTCGTCACGGCTGCCATCCAGCGCTACGACGCGCACGTCCGTATAGCCATCCTGTTGGCGGGTGTAGAGCAGGTGGGTGCCACCGGCGGACCACAATGGCTGCCCGTCGATCGCATCGCCGGGGTCCGTAAGCGCGTGGCTTTCTCCGGTGTCCGGATTCAGGAGGTGGATGGCCCGCCCCTCCAGCACCCGCTCCAGCGCCGGGCCGTCGGCCTGTGCATCGCCTGGAACCGGGACGGCGGCATAGGCCAGCCACTGTCCATCGGGCGACCAGGCCGGCTCAAGGACCGACATCCCTTCGCCGGTGAGGGGGCGCAACTCGCTGCTGACCACGTCCAGCAGCGCCAAGCGGTTGGGGTCGCTCAGGTTATTGCCTCCCCCTTCGGCCAGCGCCAACAGCCCTGGTCGCGTAGGGTGCCAGGCATGCGACTCGAGGGTGAGAAGCATCGACGCGCCCAGTTCCCGGATCTCGCCCGTATCGGCGTTGATGGTCGCCAGGGGCACAGCCCCTGACCACAACGCATCAGTCAGCTTGCCCTGGGCCGCCAGTAGCAGGGGAGTGCCGGGCACCCAATCCAGGATCTGGTAATATGCCTGGCGCGCATCGTCGCTCAAATGCCAGGTGACGGTCTCGCGGTAGCCGTCGGCCCAGCCCACCTGTAACACCTGCTCGAACTCACCGTCCGCTGCCAACTGATCCATGCTCAATGACCAGGCTAGCCGGCCTTCGCTGGACCACAGGACGTGACCACCGCCAACAGCCCCCAGGCTACCCGCCGGCAGGATGTCCGACGATTTTCCCTGGGGCAAGGACAGGGCCTGCAGTGCACCATCGGCAGTCGGTATGGCCAGCCAGTCGGTCGCGCCGAAAAAGGCGTCTGCCGGTGCCCAGAAGGGTTGGCCGCCCATGGTCTCAAAGACCTCCTGCTCTGTCCCGTCCATGGGGTACACGACATACTCGTGCTCAGACCGGCGTGTGAGGAGATACTCGCCTGAGGGCGACCAACTCACCAAGCTGACCTCCTGCTCGCCCAACACCTGAACATCGTCCTTTTCCAGGTCAACAACGAAGGGATGGCTGTCGAGGCCGGGCCGGGGATCGACGAAAGCCAGGCGGCCGCCAACCAGGGGCGTGTCATACATACCGCAACTGGGCAAACCAGGCCACACCTCCTGGCAACTGATGACGACGTCCGTGCCGCGGTACGGCGTGGCGGTGGCCGCAAGCGGTGGCGGCGTGGTGGTGGCCGCAAGCGGTGGTGGCGTGGTGGTGGCCGCAAGCGGTGGCGGCGTAGGTGTAGCACTCGGCGTACTGGCTGGCGGAACCTCATTCAGGAAACTTGTCAGGTTTGGGTCTGTCCCGGCAAAGGCAAGGATCCTGTCGTGATCCAGGGGAACGTCTGACAGGTCTCGAGCGAGCTGCTTGACCGTCGTCGTGCCCCCCTGGGTGGTCACGAGGAACAAGCCCCCGGCAGCCAGGTCATAGTGGGCGCTTTGAATCTGCACCTCTCCCTGCCTGCCATCCACCGTCCGTATCTCCCAGGCGAGGCTCCGTCCATCTTCAGAACGGGCAGAGCCACGCTCGACGTAGAAGCGGCCTTCGACCGATCCGGAACTATCGGCCCTGCCCTCGCCGCTGAGGTCGTGCCAGATCATGACCTCCAGCCCCTCTTGCCAGCGCAGAAAGAGGTAGCCCCCTTGTGCAGAGGAGCCCAGGGCCTTGCTCGCGCCCGGCGGGGTGGCTCCGCTAGCGCAGGCGCCAGCGGCGCTGGCGAGCAGGATGGCCAAGAGCGCCAAACATATCGAATATCTCATTATTCCTCCTGGTTTCGGCATCACTGTTCAGCATCTCCACCAGCGAGCCGGCAGCCGGTTCGCCCACCGCCTCGAGAGCGGCCATGGCAGCATGCCACCGACCGGTCGGCACAGGATCGGCCAGGGCGGGCAACAGGGCATCAATCGCCGCCGGCTTACCGATCCGGGCCAGGGCCTCGCCGGCCACACTGATCTCGAGCCCCTTGCCGTTTAGCAGCATCGCCCGCAGAGGCTCAACTGCGGCCTCGGTGCCCATCATCCCCAACGCCCGTGCCGCTCCCAGCCGTACCTGCTCGGACGGATGCTCTATCGCCACCAGCAGGCCGCCGACGGCCGCCGGATCATCGATTCTGGCTCCTTTTCACCTTTACCTCCCGACCACTCATAGCGCAAAATCCTGTCAGTTGATGTGTCGACTCGTCGTTACCTCTCAGACGCGCAGTTCCGAACCGGCGTTCCAGGGTCTATCCCACGCTCAGCCAACGCTTCGCCGACAGAACTGTGCTCTCCTATTTCTCATCCATTCAGCGCTCTCGGGGTTGCTCACACCCTCGATCACCAGGGCCAACACCTCGCGAAATCGTCGAGTTCGAACTCTATGGACAGTATACCAACCAAAGGGGTCGAGTGTCGTCCACCTGGGGTTGGATTTGGGGGGTGGATCAGAGAGGGGGAGTGTTCACCCGGCTGGGTACTCGGGACTCGGTTGCCGTCAATTCCATCAACCAGAAACGGAGTTGGGGCAGACCTTTGGCCATCCTGACATGGGGACGCAGGAAAGCGAACCGGGGGCTGGATAGATCCTTGTCTGCCAGGTCAGCGGCGTCACGCCATAGAGTATCTGTTCGAACGAAACCGACCTTCTCGTAGCACCGTACGGCACGTGCGTTCGAGGCGGCGACATCGACGGATACTGAGGACATCCCACCCCGAAACAACCAACAGGTCACGGCCTCCAGGATCTTTGTCCCGACTCCTTGCCCGCACCGGTGGGGATAGACGCGGAAACCAAAGTTGCGCACCTGCCTGTTGGCCCAGTCGATCCCGTGCAGGGCCAAATACGCCAGGCACGCGCCCGTGTCACCATCCACCGCCAAGATCATCGTATCCGGCCTTGCCTCACGGTCGCGGTAGACCCGGTCGCGTTCGATGGAATCCATGTTGCGCAAACTTAAGTCAAAGGCCTCGTACGGGAATTCGTATCCGGGCCACTCAGCGAATCTTCCGACATCGTCCCGCGTCCAGCGGCGGATCGTCAGACCTTCGGTCACGAGCGGCAACGATTCGACCAGCCTTTCCTTTGATGGTTCCCGACTCATCATCGCCTCCAGCAGTTCATCTCTTGCATGCATTGTACCAGTCAAGGGGCAAAGTGTCGTCCACCCTGGGTTGGATCTGGGAGGTGGAATTGGAGAAGGAGACCGTGGGCTATAGCAGGTCCAACGTTTGGGCTTTGGTTACTGCCTGGATACGGCTTTCTACGTCGAGTTTGCGATAGATATGATTGATGTGCGTCTTGACCGTACTCACGGCGACGACCAGCTCCTCGGCGATCTCCCGGTTCGACAGGCCGGCGGCGATCAGGCGCAATACCTCAAGCTCACGCTCGGTCAAGGGCTCAACTAGAGCTTGTGCCGCAGGCGACTTTTCCGGGATACTCTCCCCAAAGGTCGCCAGCAGCTTGCTAACGTAGCTGCGGGCGATGCCCTTGGCCAGGGCGCGGCGCAGCAGTTTGGCCATCGGCTCGCCCTCGTCGATAAAGGTGCGCACATAGCCTTCCGGCTCGGCGAGGGACAGGGCATGCTCCAGCGCGGGCAGTGCCCGGCCATCATCCCCCTGAGCCTGGAACGCCAGCGCCTGGAGCACCCGGACCTTGATCACATGTACCGTCCGTCCCGCCGCCTGGGCCGCTTGCAGCAGCGACGCCAGCAGGTTCAGCGCTTCATCAGGCCGGCCCAGAACGACTAGCGTCCGGGCGACGGCCGTCTGCTCGATCTCACCGGCAGCGTCGAATCCCTCCACTGGCTGAAGCTGGCGCTCTCGTGCCCAGCGCGTCGCCGTCATCAGATTGCCCTGCGCTAGCCAAAGCCGGACCCGCACCTCGGTGGCGAGGGCTGCCACCAGGGCATAGTCGCTCCTCTGTCCCAACCGCTCCGCTTGCTCGACGCTTTCCAGTGCGCTGCCGCGGTTGCCCTGGGCCTCGCTGATCCGCGCCAGGAGGGCGTAGCCGAATACCTGGTAGGCGATGAATCCACCCAGTTCGCTCAGCCTGACACCTTCCAGCGCATATTGCCTGGCGGCATCCAGATCATTCCACTCATAGAGTACACCAGCCATCCCCACATATGCCATGCAGGTAAAGGGTGCGGGTTGCTTGCCCGCCCCAGACCCCAGATCGAGCGCCTCCTGGTAGGTCTCCATCGCCTGGTGCAGCGCCGCCTGCATCTCGTAGGCACGACCAAGGATCGCCATGGCCGTGAGTGTCTGGAACGACTGGCCCGCGGCACGGCTGAGCGTGACCGCATCGGTGAGGGCTCGGATGGCGGCGGCCGGGTCGCCACTCCAGTGATAGGCGACGCCCAGGTTCTGGGCGACGATGGCCCGCACGACCAGGTTCTCGGCGGGTAGCAGAGCTAGTGCTCGCTGCGAAAGCTCTACAGCCTGGGTCAAGTCGCCGCGCACACCGGCGACGTAGGCCCGGATGGCAGTCACCTCGCCGCGAAAGCCATCTCCGTCGAACTCCTGCAGGCTGCGCTCCGCGCCGTCCAGGTCGCCTGACTTGGCCATGGCCCAGGCGTGTAATACGCTCAGTTGGGGATTGACCCGCACGATGTGGTGTGGCAGGACAGCGATCCATCCCAGGATCGTCGTCATCTCGCCCCGTGTGAAGGTAGCCCAGCCTGCTTCCTGGACCAGGTACGCCGCTCGCTGCAAGTCTGCTGCAGCCAGTGCATGACTCACCGCTTCAGACACGAGCCCATTCCGCTCGTACCATCCGCTGGCCCGTCGGTGTAGCTCGGGCACGAGATCGCGCGCCTCTCTTTGCAAAAGCTGGCGGAGCAAGTCGGCAAAGAGGTGATGATAGCGATACCACTGCCGCTCGTTATCCAGGGGAATGACAAACAGATTGTTCTTTTCGAGGTATTCCAAGACCGGTTGTGAGCCAGCAACAGAACGTCCTTCCCCTGATTTGCCCGTTCCGACCACCGCGTCGCATAGCGCACCAGAGAGACGCGTGAGAAT
>JASFHU010000216.1:0-7072 GCA_050123055.1 Anaerolineae bacterium | reverse complement strand
TTCGCCATGGGGCAAAGATGATTTTTGCTTACGCTGAGGCGACAGTACCCAAGATCGCGGTCGTGACCCGCAAGGCCTACGGTGGGGCCTACATTGTGATGAGCTCCAAGCACCTGCGGGGCGACGTGAACCTGGCCTGGCCCAGTGCCGAGATTGCGGTGATGGGTCCAGAGGGAGCCGTCAACGTGCTCCATCGCAAGGCACTGGCCGAGGCTGAGGACGCCGACGGGCTCCGTGCCCAGCTCATTGCCGACTACCGGGAGCAGTTCGCCAGTCCGTACGTGGCCGCAGCCCGGGGCTATCTGGACGCGGTGATTGCGCCGCGCGAGACACGCCCCCGCCTCATTGCGGCACTCAAGGCGCTCAGGGGCAAGCGGGGCTCGCTGCCACGGAAGAAGCACAGCAACATCCCTTTGTAGGATTCGATGGAGGACTTGTCTCCAAGCAATACGTGGAGGTATACTATGCAAGAGACGAGAACAAGGATCAGGTACGGTGCAAAAGTCGCGGAGCAGCCACTCAGCGGCCTCGAGAACGAGGCATACCTGGTGGCAGCGTTGGCGGCCACGCTGGTAGAGTACCGCCGCTACGTGAAGCACAGGAATGGGAAGTCTGAATCGGAGGCCACCGGCCACAACTGGCGGATGGTGTCGCGCCTTGAGCAACTGCAGGGATAACCGTGAATTATCGGGTAACAGTTGCCGGACATTCGTTCGACATTGAGGTGGAACACGAACGGCTGGTGAGGGTGAACGGCCAGCCGCTGTACCTGGACCTGGAGCAGGTGAGTGGATTGCCCCTCTACTCCCTAGGGCTGGACGACGAGGGGTATCTTGTGTTCGTGGAGGAGGGGCAGGGGGAATACCAGGTAGAGGTTCAAGGTCAGGTTTATCCGGTGCAGGTACAGCACGTGGTCCCGCGGTTGACAGCACAGCAGGTCGAGTGCGCTGACGACGGAAAGGAGTGCCTGGCCATCAGCGCACCGCTGGCAGGGAACCTGGTCTCGCTTCTGGTATCGGCGGGAGAGCAAGTGGAGGCCGGGCAGACCGTGGCCATCGTCGAATCTATGAAGATGCAAATGGACCTGAAAGCCCCCAGGGCGGGCATCGTGGAAACAGTCTACGGCGTACCAGGGCGGACGGTGGCTCGGGGTGAGGAGTTGGTGGTGCTCCAGACGCCGTAGAAGGGTCGCAGGGCCGTGGCGGGGGGTCACAGGCCCCGAGCGCAATTGCGTACTGCTAATGACAAAGAACTCCGAAGTTTCGAAACTTCGGAGTTCTGCTCGCTTGCTCCATAGTGTATCAGCTACTCGGGCTTGCGCGGCACCTCGTGACAGAGACGGCAGCGGGCGTCGTACGATTCGCTACCGCCGACCAGGATAATCGGATCATCGTACGCGGCCGGCTGGCCATCGATCAAGCGCTGCGTGCGGCTGGCTGGCGCCCCACAGACCACACAGATGGCCTGGAGTTTGGTTACCTCCTCGGCTTCGGCCATGAGCAGGGGCATAGGACCAAAGGGCTCACCACGGAAATCCATGTCCAGCCCGGCGAGAATGACGCGTAGGCCATTCTCCGCCAGCTCGTTGCATACGGCTGAAAGCTCCCAGTCAAAGAACTGGGCTTCGTCCACGGCCACTACGGTCGTATCTGACGACAAGCGATCGAGAATCTCACGGGCGTTGCCCACAGGCACAGCCTCCCAATGCAAGCCGTTGTGCGACGAGACCTTTTGCGTATGATAGCGGCTGTCGAGGGCTGGTTTGAACACTTGAACCTGCTGCTTGGCAATGCGGGCGCGACGTATGCGGCGGATCAGCTCTTCTGTCTTTCCGCTGAACATGCTGCCGCAGACCACCTCGATCCAGCCGCCGTTGTAGCTATGACGCATACCGTCTGTCTCCCCAAAGAAAAAGGGGCAAAGCTAGCACTCTGCCCCTTGCTCCCGCACCAGCGCGCTATTCCTCTTCTTGCTCCGCGAGCTCGACTCTTTTCTCGAGGCGGCGCATAAAGCGCTCCACCTGACCGGCTGTGTCGACGATACGCTGCTCGCCGGTAAAGAAGGGATGGCAGGCCGAGCAAACGTCGGTCCGAACCACCTCCACGGTAGCTCCAGTCGTCCAGGTGTTGCCACAGGCACAGACCACCGTGGCCTCTGGATAATAGGCAGGATGGATATCCTTTTTCATCGTCTACCTCTCTATGCCGTCACCCGCTCAGGATAGACGCTCACCTGCTTACGCCTATCACGGACGACCTCGAATTTTACGTAGCCGTCAATGGTAGAAAAGATGGTATAGTCGCGGCCCAGTCCCACATTGTTGCCCGCCTTGAACTTGGTTCCGCGCTGCCGGATGAGGATGCTGCCAGCGGTGACCATCTCGCCATCAAACCGCTTGACGCCCAATCGCTTCGACTGGCTATCGCGCCCGTTTCGGGAACTACCTGCGCCTTTTTTGTGTGCCATTTTTCAGACCCCTTTCCAAACCATATCCTATGCGACGATCTCGTCGATGCGCAACCGGGTGTAGTGCTGCCGATGCCCACGCTTCCGGCGGTAGCGCTTGCTGGAATGGTACTTGAAGACGATCACCTTCCGGCCCTTGACCTGGCGGGTTACGGTTGCCTTGACCTTGGCGCCCTCCACCAGCGGCTGGCCGATCTTGGTGCCCGACCCATTGGCCACCAGGAGCACCTGATCCAGCTCGATCTGCTCGCCCACCTCGTAGGGCAGCTTTTCCACCTCGACGGAATCGCCGGGACTCACCCGATACTGCTTGCCACCTGTTTTGACAACTGCATACATGACGGCCTTCCTCCAACTCGGACAACGTATTGCTACGACATCAATAAGCGGTGGGACCCAGCCGGACCCCGCCGCTGTGTTTGCGAAAGCAGATTATACCACCTCCTCGCTATTTGTCAAACTCCAAACAGAGGTTGGTCCGTTGGATCGCATGAGGTGCCAGCGACAGGCCCAGGGCGTCAAGCACCTGGTCGGGGCGACCGGCGCCCTGCGGGCTGGCCTGCAGGCACATGGTCAGGATCTGGACTCCCGCACCCCCTGGCTCCACAGACAGACTCTGAACGAGGGGGCGTAGATCATAGGTTTGCAGCTTGCCCTTGTGATGGCGCTGGCGCTGGAGCGAGGGTGCGTCGAGCAGAGCCTGAAGGCGGATGCGAATTGCCTCGGTTGGTTCCTGGGTCTGTAGGACGACCTGGTAGCCGGCGCTCCGCATCTGCGACTGGAGGGAGGGCGCCCGCAACTCCACTTCGTGGACGTCCGAAACATCCAGGCCCGATGGCAGCATAGGACGCAAGCGGGCTAGCGCCACCTCAGGGGACAGGCACTCGGTCAGCCAGAGGTCCAACAACTCGGACTGCCCGGTCACCCCCACCGGCAGCGCGGCGGCGATCTGGAAGCGGGGGCGCGGATTGAAGCCCTGCGAATAGGCCAAGGGCAGTCCGGCCCGGCGGAAGATGCGCTCCCAGGTCCTGGCCAGATCCAGATGCGAGATGTACTTGATCGCCTCACCCTTGGCGAACGTCAGGCGCAAGCGCTGCCTGGGACCCTGCTCGTTGGTCATTGCTCGCCCATGCCCTGTGATCGCTGCTTTTCAGCCACCGGCGGGCAACCCCATGCCCCGGCGGGGAGCCCGGCTTGCTGGTCGCGAAAGGCGGTCAGGATGCCGCAGGCGTAGCACTGGTCGCGGCAATCGAGACGGGTTTCCCCCTGTAAAGAGGCCTGGTAATCACGGAGAAGATAGCGTTTCGTCACGCCGGCATCGATGTGGTCCCAGGGAAAGACCTCGTCCTGGGCACGAGGACGGCGGGTATAGAAACCGACCTCCAGGCCGGTCTCGCGGAACGCCTGTCGCCAGGCTTCGACCTTGAACTGGTCGCTCCAACCGTCAAAGCGGGCGCCCAGTTGCCAAGCGCGCTGGATCACGGCGCCCAGTCGCCGGTCGCCGCGGGAGAGCACAGCCTCCAGCAGCGTCTCCTGGTAGTTGTTCCAGTTCAGCTTGAGGCCGGGCCCGCGAAGATGCTCCTTCAGATAGTCCTGCTGGGCCTTGATCTCCTCCTCGCTGGCCAAAGGCACCCACTGGAAGGGCGTGTGGGGCTTGGGTACCAGTGTGGAGACACCCACGTTGACCTGGGCCTTGCGACCCAGCACGCGCCGGCCTACGGCCCGCACAGCCTTGGCCAGCTCAACGATGGCTGCCACGTCGTCGAGGGTCTGGGTGGGGTGGCCGATCATGAAATAAAGCTTAAGTGTCTTCCAGCCCCGGCTATAGACCTCCTCGGCCACGGCCAACATGCTCTCGTCGGCGATGGGCTTGTTGATCACGCCGCGCAGGCGCTCAGTGGCGGCCTCGGGGGCAAAGGTGAAACTGGAGCGCCGCCCTGTCGCCCGCAACTGGTCCATCAGATCGACCGACACCGACTCGATGCGCAGGCTGGGCAGCGATATGGAGAGGTGGCGGTCGCCGTGACGAGCCACCAGTTCGCCCACCAGCGTCTCGATGCAGCGATAGTCGCTGGAACTGAGGGAGAGAAGGGCGATCTCTTCGTAGCCGGCGTTGGCGATGATGGCCTCCACGGCCTCCAGGACCTCGTCTACGGGCCGCTCGCGCACGGGGCGATAGACCATGCCGGCGTGACAGAAGCGACAGCCCCGCGTACAGCCACGCTGGATCTCGATGGCGGCGCGGTTGTGGATGGTGTCCAGGTAGGGCACGACGGGCCGGGTGACCGGCGGCGGCAATTCGGCCACGATCCGCTTGCGCACGGGAATCTGCGCACCGGGCACTGTGGGGTGGACTTGGGCCAAGGTGCCATCGTCGTGATAGTGTACCTCATATAGTTTGGGCACGTACAGACCGGGGATACCGGCCAGTTGCTGCAACAACGCCTCGCGGGTGGTGCCCTGACGCTTGGCCTGGCGGATGGCGTCCGTGATGTCAGAAACCAGATCTTCCCCGTCGCCCAGGGCAAAGACATCTACAAAGTCGGCCAGCGGCTCGGGGTTGAACACGGCACCGCCCCCGGCGACGACGAGGGGGTGATGCCCATCGCGCTCGGCCGCCAGGAGCGGCAGGTCGGCCAGGTCGAGCATGTTGAGCAGGTTGGTGTAGAGCTGCTCGTAGGGCAGGCTGAAGCCGATGACGTCAAATTCGGCCAAGGGGCGGCGACTCTCCAGGCTGAAGAGGGGCAAGGCCGCGGCCCGCATGGCCCCTTCCATGTCGACCCAGGGTGCATAGACCCGCTCGGCCAGGACGGCGTCCTGGCGATTGAGCAGGTCGTAGAGGATGGCCAATCCCAGGTTTGACATGCCGATCTCGTAGGTGTCGGGAAAGGCGAGCGCCCAGCGCACCTGGCAGGCGTCCCAATCTTTGCGTACGCTATTCCATTCCCCTCCCGTGTAGCGGGCCGGCTTGCTCACAGAGGGCAAGATACGATCCAGAACCTCGTTCAGATTCATGACTCACTTCAGGATCTAGCCGAAAGTTCGCTCATAACCCCGTCTTGGGTGTGTCCCCGCCCTCGAGGACGAGGGCTTGAGCTCTGTCGGATAGGTACCAAGGGTGTTGGAGGTTGTGCAAACCGATCGGTTCGCCCGAAACTTCGACCCATTTGGTCCAATTTGCGGCGATTATACCACAGATCGTGGATATTGCAAGCCACGGGCCTTCCCTCCCGGGCCAAGTGCTCCGGTAATTGTTTGTCCATTGACTCGTTTATTTTACCGAAAACAATACTCGAGTCTTGTGCGAGAATTCACAACCAGGGAGCTGAACAGGACCCGTACCCCACTTCCACACTCCAAAAGCGTGAGTTTGTGGGATGGCGCTGCGCAGCCGGGCAGCGCGTTGGTGTGTGAGATGGTAGCAGGTTGTATGCAGTTTTCGGGACATGGTTCTCAACTCCCTACCCTTCTATTATAGCACAAAAGTTCGCTAGATGTGCAAAACTGGAGGAATTTTAATGTTGGGGCCTTTGAGATCATGGTGTTTCTGCGGCTTTTAAGGGTATAACCGTTCGCTTCTGGGAGGGGAAAAGTTGGTGGTGGGGTGAGGTTAGGACTTGACAAGGGGTGAGGGGCAGGGAGAACAGGACAGAACGAAGGGTAAAACTCCGCGCAACAGTCGGAGATACAGGTTTACCCCCTTGACAACGGCCAGATGATCATGTATATGATCAGCATTTGCTCGAAGCGGTCATGGACATCCCTGTGGACCGTAGGGTGAGGGTTCTCCGCGCCGCGGGCGATCGCTTTGCCGATGAAATCGCCTTTCTCATGGTTGACGATGATCTCTCCAGGACGGCCGGTCACCAGGATCCGCTCTAGAGAGGCTACGCAAGGCGGATGAGGCGCCTGCTTGTGCCGGCCAAGGAGCGCGGCAAGCTGGTTGCTCTACACACTCGAGAGGTGGAGAATGGCTTCCGGGCAATCGACCTGGGCGTGGATGTATCTGCACAGCAATTCGTGGAAGCAACCCAGGAGCACCAGTGCAAGGTGTTAGGTCTATCTGTGTTGCTGACGATGACGGTGCTGTGCATGGGAGAAGTAATCGATGCCTGGCGCGTCACCTGGTGGCGAGTCACTAGGCGCAGACCATATGGAGCTGAAGAGGCAGGAGGTATCCGTGGAGATGCTGTACGAGAGGCTGGCGCGACACAGGGCATTCTGGAAGAGAGAAAACCACGACCGGCCGCTGATTGGGTTCACCGGCACCTATTTCTCCACCGACACGGTGCAACTGATCGGCAAGGAACGGGGACGTGTGACCCCCGATGACATCGTCGTCGAGCGCATCGTGGACTATACCGAGAGCCAGTTCGAGGCCTGGCAGGATTGTTGCGGCGATCTGTTCTGGCCGGCGACGCAACTGTACCAGTTCCGCTGGCTGGCTGCTGCTGCTGGCGCCCCGGTGTACGCTGGCGGTGACTCGGTGTGGGCCGAGCCCTTTTTCAACGACTATGATCGACTGGCGTCGCTTGAAATCAGCGAGGATAATCCCTGGGTTCAGAAGCTATGGCAACTGACCGATGCCATGGTCGAACGGGCCGGA
>JASFHU010000215.1:0-7087 GCA_050123055.1 Anaerolineae bacterium | reverse complement strand
CGAGTTTGGCCCATTATATCACAAAAGCCGCGAACGTGCATTAGACGTATCGAGAGAAGCCCGCTTTTTTTGGACAGCTCAACCCCGTTACCCTGGTGGATAGGCGAACCAACGCCATCCGGATCGAGCGAACCTCCAAAAGCGGGCTTTCAAGTTGTGTGCCCTCCCGCTGGCAAGGGCGTACAGGCTACGGGAGGGCCAGCAAGATGTGTTGTCTACTCCTCCTCCGCGCCAAAGGCGGCCCGGAGCTTGGCTTCGTCGGCTTTGGAGAGGGACGTCTGGAGGACCTGGGCATCAAACTTGACCAGCTCATCCATCACCTTGTCCTCTGTCCAGCTCTCCACCATCAAGAACAGCGCTGACTGGCCGGGTTCGATGGTCCCGGCTACCTCTTTGATGAACTTGTCGTCCACTCCGGTGTCGCTGAGGGCGCCGCCCAGGGCGCCAGAAGCAGCGCCAATGGCCAGACCCAGCCAGGGCATCCAAAACAGGAGCCCGATAAACATCCCCCAGAACGCACCGCCCAGGGCACCCGCACCCACCAGGCTCACGGCCTGCTTGACTTTGACCTTGCCGTCCTGCTTTCGAATGGCGACGGCCGCATCGGACAGTTGGATGAGCTGCAGCTTTTGCAGCCTGCCCAACTCGTCGCGCATCTGCTCAGCACCCTGTTCGTCTTTGAAGGCGAAAACTACCAGTTGGCTCATGCTTTTCTCCTTTTTTCCAAAGTTTCTCCCCTCAGGTCACCGGGTCAAGCCCCCGGGTCCCTGTCTGCGCCCATTGTAGCACAATCTCACTTTGTCGGGATCAGCCATTCGTCCAGTCTTTTCCCTGTACAAACGTCCAGCCTGAGACCTGTACGAATGTACAGGTGATACCGTTGCAGGCACATACTGGAGCGTGGTCTTGCAGGTCGCGGCCAGCCTATCGCCGCGCCAATCTCATTGGCGCGCCATAATCATGCGCATCTCGGCTTCGTCATCCTTGATGACGTCACCGCTGACGTCAAAGGTCACGCTGCGGACCTTGCCCGTGAACTCGAACGGCGTCTCGTAAAAGGGCGCCACCGGGGCACCTGGGTCAGATCCGACGGTGATGCCACCGGTCAGGCCCAAGCTGAGGGGCGTGGTGTGTGGGAATTCGGCCTGGCCCACCAGCTTGCCGTCGATGTAGAGCTGGGCGCGGCCCGGCGTACCCTTGCCGTTGGCGATATCGGGCGGGCCGGTGACTTCGAACTCGAAGCGCAAGGCGTGGTGCCCGGTTGGCACCTGCTCAGTCGATGCCACGTGCAGGTAGTCGCGCGCGACATAGTTTTGCACGTACTGTAGCTTGCCGTCCTTCACATAGAGGGAGTAGCCGCCATCGGTGCCGCCAAAGGAGACCAGGGCGCCCTCGGCCCCACCAGCGGGAATTTCAACGTCGGCTGTAATGGTATGCGTCCGGTTCAGCAGGCGCGGCCCGGCGTTAAAGGGCACGGACTGGGTATGCGGATAGAGGGTGTAGCTGGTGCGGTCCTTGGCGATCTGGGGGCGCTCCTCGGCAAAGCGGGCCGTGCCGCGGCCGTCCACCGGCAGCACGTTGTACTTGCCTGCCTCGACGTACCACTGGGCAATCATCTCGATCAGTTTGTCGCGGTTCTCGGCGGCGACGTCGTGATTCTCGGCAAAGTCCTCATCCACGTGGTACAGCTCCCAGTGTTTGGCGTCCAGCTCGGTCAGCTTTTCGGCCGGGATCGGCTCGCCAAAGAAAGCGCCCGCCTCGGTAAACGAGGGACCGGGCCAGGGGCAAACGGCCCGCCAGCCGTCGTGATAGATGGAGCGGTGGCCCATCATCTCGAAATACTGGGTGTAGCGCTTGGAGGCGGTCAAGGGATCCTCAAAGGTGTGGGCAAAGCTGACGCCCTCGATGGGCGACTGGGTGACGCCCTTGACGCTGGCTGGCGGCTCGATACTTAAGGCATCCAGCACGGTGGGCACCATGTCGATGGCGTGGGTGTACTGGGTACGCACCTGGCCTTTGGCCTCGATGCCCTTGGGGTAGTGGACGATGAAGGGATCGCTGATGCCACCGCGGTAGGTCTCGCGCTTCCAGCGGCGGAAGGGGGTGTTGCCAGCCCAGGTCCAGCCCCAGGCATAATGGTTGAAGGTGTCGGGCCCGCCGAGTTCGTCGATCAACCTCAGGTTGGTCTCCAGGTCGTCCTCCACGTTGTTGAAGAACAGGTTCTCGTTGACCGAACCTTTGGGTCCGCCCTCAGAGCTGGCACCGTTGTCAGAGATGACCATGATCAGGGTATTCTCAAACTCGTCGAGCTGTTTCAAGAAATCGAGCAGGCGACCGATGTGGTGATCGGTGTGCTCCAGAAAACCGGCAAAGACTTCCATCATGCGGGCGTACAGTTTCTTCTCGCCCTCGCCGAGCGTGTCCCACTTGGGCACGTCGGGGTCGTGACGGGAAAGCTCGGCATCGGCGGGTACGATACCCAGCTCTTTCTGCCGGGCAAAGACCTTGTCGCGATAGGCTTCCCAGCCATCGTCGAACTGGCCCTTGTACTTGTCGGACCATTCCTTGCGAACATGATGCGGCGCGTGCATGGCCCCAGTGCAGAAATACATAAAGAAGGGCTTGTTGGGCGCCACCTGCTTGGCGTCGGCGATAAAGCTGATGGCCTTGTCCACCAGGTCCTCAGTGACGTGGTAGCCCTCCTCCGGGGTCCTGGGCGGCTCTACCTGGTGGTTGTCGTAGACCAGCTCGGGATAGTACTGGTGGGTCTCGCCGCCGAGGAAGCCATAGTAGCGCTCGAAACCCCGACCCAGCGGCCAGCGGTCGTAGGGGCCGGCGGCCGAGATCTGGTCGGCGGGGGTCAGGTGCCACTTGCCGATGGCATAGGTGTTGTAGCCTTGCTGTAGAAGAATCTCCGATAGCAGGCCGTTCTCAAAGGGAATGTTGCCGTTGGCGCCGGGATAGCCGGTCGAACCTTCGGTGATGCAGGCCATGGCGTTGGAGTGGTGGTTTCGCCCGGTCAGGATGCAGGTGCGCGTCGGCGAGCAAAGTGCCGTGGTGTGCATGTTGTTGTAGAGCAGGCCATTCTCGGCCAGGGCATCCAGGTTGGGCGTTGCGATGGGGCTGCCGTAGGCGCCGAGTTGCCCAAAGCCGGTGTCGTCCAGCACAATGAACAACACGTTGGGCGCGTCCTCCTTGGCCCTCAGGGGTTCGGGCCAGGCAGGCTCCGAACGGTCAAAGGTGCGGCCGATAACGCCGCTGAACGCGGTTCCAGGTTTATACTCTTTTAATGACATCTAAAACCCTCCTTTGCCCTTTTTGCAGGGCATTCAATAATCTGTTCGAGCAGGCGACGAGCACATGGCGCCCGTCACCTTATGCGGAAAGCCACCACAATGGCCGCGATGCCGCCGACGATGGCCAGAACGCCAACCACCCAGGGAAGCACCAGGGTCGCAGCCTGGAGGTTGGCCAACAGATAGATACCAAAGAGGATGCTGACGGCCCCCAGGATGCCTACGCCCCAGCCTGCGCCCTTGAAGGCCTGAAAGAGGCCAATGCCTCCATAGATGATACCCTGGATACCCAGGATGATGATCAGGGTGGCACCGACCACAAAGGGACTCCATACCGGATGCCGGAGCACGATGATCCCGGCAATGATCCCCAGGATACCGGCGAACAGCTTCCAACCCCACATCGAGCTGTCCAGGAAGATGCTGATGATCTTGAATAGGCCGGCGACGAGCCAATAGATGCCCAGAAACTGGATGAAGACGATGGTCGTCATCCCGGGCTTGAGCAACAGCAGGATGCCCAAGATGATCAGGGAAATTCCCTCAAGTAGGACCAGCCACCAGGGGACTCCCTGGCTATCGGCCCTCGAAACCTGTGCAGCAGCAGTCATTTTTCTTGCTCCTCTCTGATTTCTATGTATTCCCGTATCTTTGCAATAGATCGGGGTATCTTATCAACAAGTAGGGTCGGGGGGTGTGGGGGGGGGGTTTGCCCCCCCCCACACACCCCGCCCCCACTTATTGATAAGATACCCGCTCTGAACTAAAATGAACTAAAGGCATCCAAGATCTTGGGTATCGCCGGGCCGAGCAACACGGCCAGCAGCGAGGGAAAGATCATAAAAACCAGCGGGAAAAGGAGCTTGATCGAAGCCTGGCGCGCCTGTTCCTCGGCTCTCTGGCGGCGAAGGATACGCATCTGCTCCGCCTGGGTACGCAGCACCTTGGCAATGCTCACGCCCAATTGATCGGCCTGGACAATGGTGGCTACAAAGTTCTCGAGTTCCATCACCTCGGTGCGGCGGGCCAGGTCCAGGAGCGCCTGGCGGCGCGTCTTGCCCAGCCGGATCTCGCCCACCACGCGGTTGAACTCGTCGGCCAGAGGGGTCTTCCACTGCTCGCTGACACGGCTGAGAGCAGCATCAAATCCCAGCCCGGCG
This sequence comes from Anaerolineae bacterium, assembly GCA_050123055.1. Taxonomy (GTDB): domain Bacteria; phylum Chloroflexota; class Anaerolineae; order JAAYZQ01; family JAAYZQ01; genus JASFHU01. The sequence continues at coordinate 2,631 of JASFHU010000215.1, read as the reverse complement.
CCCACGCAGATGTTGAGCATGTCGAGGCCATCGGGCAGGGCCCGGAGAAGGGCTGACTGTCGCTGCCGGGTGCGCCTGCCTAGCCAGATGATGGGCAAGAAGTAACCCAGGCCGCCAAGGGCCAGGGCCAGCAGCAGACGCTGCAGGAAGGAGATGTCAGAGAGCAGGGAGAGGACAAAGCCCAGCGCCGCAAGCACCAGGGCAGCCACCACGCGCAAACCCACGAAATTGACCACCGTCCAGCCGTACGGGCGGCCAGCCAGCTCGAGCCTGTGCTGAAGCTCTTGGATGTTGCGCTGGGGGGTCAGGCGGCCAAAGAAATCGAGCAGCTTGGAGACCCCCGGCCTGATGACGCGCTCGGCGAAGGGCTGGCTCAGTTCCACGTCCTCCAGCGTCACCGGCGCAGAGGCGGTGAAAGAATAGAGACGCTCCTCCTCGCTCGCCTGCACCTCGCCACCTGAGCGCAGGGCAAGCGCCAGGGTAAAGATCACCCCGGCCACGGCCACGCCGAACAGAAGACTATAGATCGATGTCACGTTCGCCTCACCTTTCCCTCGCCGGCCGGACTAGACTTCGATGTCGATGATGCGGCGCATAATCAGAAAACCGACGACCATCAGAATCACTGTGCCGATGGGAATGCAGAGAATCGGCCCCGGCTCAAACATGGGCATGATATAGTCAGGATTGACGACAAACAAAAAGATGGCCATACCGATGGGCAGAACCATCAACACGTACCCCGAGATCCGCTGCTGGGCAGTCAGAACGCTGATCTCGCGCTGGATGCGGACCCGCTCGCGGATGGTATGAGCCACGATCTCCAGGATCTCGGCCAGGCTCCCGCCGACCTCGTACTGGATCTTGATGGCGGTGACGATGAGGGCCAGGTCGTCGCTCGGGATGCGCCGCACCATGCTATCCAGGGCCTGCAGGACATTGCGACCCAGTTGTACCTCGCGGACCACCCGGTCGAACTCCATACCGGCGGGGTTGGGCATCTGCCTGGATACCCACTCTACCGATTGCAGGAGGCCATAACCAGCCCGCAGCGAGCCCTGGAGATGGTCCAACACATCGGGGAGCTGGCCGTCGAAGGCCCTGAGGCGCCGCCCCTGCCTGGTACGGATATAGATGGGGGGCACGGCAAAGCCCACCACGGCCAGGATCAGGGCAACCAAAAAGTTTCGCTGGAGCAGATAACCGGCCAGACCGAGGATGACCACGGCGGCGACGCGGACGAGCAGGTACTCGGTTACGGTCAGCGTCAGGTCGGCCTGGGCCAGGTCTTCTTTCATGCTCTCGGCCCAGTTCCGCTTGGTGACGGCTTCGTCCACGGCGCCCAGGAGGGACCCGCCTGCGACCTCTTCCTTCAGGGCCTCAAAGTCTGCACCGTCGCCCGTTTGGGTCCACTCCTCTATACGCTCTTCCAGGCTCCCGGAGGGTGCCAGCACCCGGCTCACGCCGAGCAGGAATAGGGCAACCGCCCCGGCAACCGCCAGCCCTATGAATACCGGTGTCATTATGGCCTCACCCCATCAGCAGCAGGCTTTCTCTGGAAAAAGAGCCCGCGCCTCTTTGGTTTCTCCTGGGTCTCTGGAACCATCCCCTCCTCCAGTCCCATCTGCTTCTGGCGAGCGCTCTTTTCGGCAATGAATTCGGCCAGGCGAATGATGTTCTGGGCGGCCGGGCTGTCGCGATACTCCTGGACCAGGGGCAGCCCCCGGTTGATGGAGGCCGTGACCTGGCTGGGCGCGTATTGGATGGTCTGGACGACGGGGTAGCCCAGCGCCCGCTCCATGTCCTTCGGTTTCACGTCGCTGCGGTGGTAGCAGTGGCTGAGGACCAGCGAGATCTTGCCCCGGTCATAACCCAAGAGGCTGAGCACCTCGAGGAAACGGTGCACATCGCGGAGGGCGGTGACCTGGGGTGTGGTGACGACGATCAGATGCTGGCAGAGATCGAGGATGGAAAGGGTCAGATCGTCGAGGGCAGACCAGGCGTCGACGACGATGTACCCGTCGTCCAGCTCTGACAGCCGGGTCAGGAGCCGGTTGAGGTGTTCGGGACGGATCGAGTCGGCCATGTCGAGGTGAGGCGGCGCAACCACGACCCGGATGCCGGAGCTGTGGGGGATGAGGGAGCGATCCAGCAACTGGTTGTCCAGCTCGTCCAATTGGGACACCAGACTGCCGATGGAACTGGCGGTGGCAATGTTGAGGGCCGAGTCGATGTCGCCAAAGCGCAGGTCGGCGTCGACCAGGATGCTGGACTTGCCGGTGACTTTTTGCAGGGCCACGGCCAGATTGATGGCGATGGTCGTGCAACCCACACCGCCCTTGGGGCTATAGAGGGCGACGATCTCGGCCCTATCACCTGGCTTTACCTCCGGAGCAGGCAGGCCGCGGGGCGCATCCGCCAGCTCGGCCCGGCGCTGGGAGATCAGCTCGTAGGTTTGCCGGAGACTGCCCAGCAGCTCGGCCTCGCTGAAGGGTTTGAGCAGGAACCCCTGGGCGCCGTAGAGCATGGCCTGGCGAACCATGTCCACCTCGCCCAACATGGCCATGACAATGACCGCTGCACCGGACACAGGCCCGGCCAGATGGCTGAGCAGCTCACCTTGCTGCAAGA
>JASFHU010000214.1:0-7111 GCA_050123055.1 Anaerolineae bacterium | reverse complement strand
TGAACCAATCACCTCCTGCTGAGGAGGGAGTATGGCACGTATTGCACTGGCTTCTTGGTAGGAGCATATAAGGTATTGCCAGGTTTCGGTGGACATGCGCCGCAAGATAGCCATGTGCAAGTCATGTCTGACTAGTGGCAACTGCTCAGAGAAGAGTGACCACAGAATGAGCGTCACAAAAGACTCTTCCGCTGTTCCCTTCGGCGAATAGTCATCGAGGGGGAAAAAGTGAGACTGCACTCGTCACGATCTATCGGAGATTCAGGACGGTTCCTTTTCGGCCTCTTTGCGATCACGATTGTTCTGGGGTTGGCAACCGTCCTGTTCAGCGATGGTTTCCGCTACGGTTTGTACGTCGACGACTACTCTCACAAAGAATGGGCATTTGATCTAGACCAGGGGCGATGGCAGCCCCGTCTCGAGCTGGAACAACCCTACCTTCGGCCCATAGGTCAAGTGATTGTGTTCAACCTGGCCAACGCTCTTCCGGACCAGGAACTCCTCGTGCGCCTGTTGTGGGCAGGCATACACCTTGGCAACGTCCTCTTGGCAGCCTCCTTTGCCTATAGGCTAACCAAATCTCCATTGGTGCTTGTTGTAACTGGGGGATTTCTGCTTTTTCCCATCCCGGCTCATGAAGCCCTATTCTGGCACAGCGGCGCCGCAAGCGCCCTACTTGGGACCATCGTCGCACTGATCTCGATGCACCTCCTGCTGAGGGCTGTGAGCGCAAACAGGACCTGGAAATGCTACGCAGCGCTTGGCCTGGTGGTGTATGGTTTGATCCCGCAGTTCTATGAACAGGCTGCCGCCTGCCTGGCAATCTTGCCCCTTCTCGTCCTCGTGGAGCAGCCCATCTCGAAGAAGCGGATCCTTCGAGCTTCGCTGATCTTTTTGGTCGCTGTTGGGCTGCTGTATCTCCACTGGTTCTTCATTCTGCAGCACAGTCGACAGATCACTGTCCGAGGAGTAGAGCTATCTTCCCTCAACGCCCTGCTCTCCGAGCACTGGCCCAGGATGCTAGAGGCAATATCTTGGAAACTTCATCGCGCCTACGGACTCCCAGGATTCGTGTCTGCATGGGAGCTTGGGATCAGGCGGGTACTGGCTCTTCCGCCGACGGTCTTGGCTGTCCCCTTGGCAGCCATTGGTGCAACAGCCGCAGTGGCGATAGCGCGGCACCAGGAACGCCAGCGCCGATCTCGCTTGCGACGAACTCTGGTGTTGCTCATGGTAGGCTGCGTTTGGTATTACAGCGCTTTCGTCCCTGCCCTGATCACAAGAGATCAGATCGTTCAATCGCGGATGTTGTACTACCCCTGGGTAGGCCTTTCTTATGTCTTCTCTGCTGGAGTAGCGCTCCTGACAACCAAGCTGCACCGCTATGCGTCGATTGCCCTGGCTGTCCTTCTAGGGTGCCTGTTTGCCCTCCAGATCCCCGTCATGGCAGGGTTTGGCCAAGTATACAGGCTCCGCTACGAACACGATCAAAGGCAACTCACTGCAATGGCAAGCGCGGTCTCGCATCTGCCTGCAGGCCCGGTCTTTTTGCTGCCCTGGCAATTGGATGAGAACTTTGTTCCTGGGCATGAAAGTCTGGAGCGCTTGTTCTTTGGCGTCTTTGAGACCGACTGGAGCGCAGCGTCATCGATGCGTATGCTGTATCGCAAACCCGAAGTAAAAGCCGCAGCCGGCTCGAGATGGACCAATTTGACCTTTGAGGGCGTCAGAGGGGAAGGGGCTGAAGCGGAATTGATCATCAACGATCGAACACTACCTGCGAACCAGACTCTTGCCTTCAGCTACCGTGACGGGCAGGTCGTGCTATACGATCAGTTTATTGTCAAAAATCCGGATGGGCACATCGCTGTGATCGAACTGCCACTGGCACGTGAGGTGGCGGTACCCGGTGTGACTTTCAAAGGCCTGTCCGCTGGCCCGAGTCCGGATCAACCTCTGGGTGAAGAGGAATCCACAGCGGAGGCATTTGGCGACCTTCTCTTGCTGATCGGTTACTTTTTGCAGGGCTCTCAGCCTTCCGGAGCTGATATGCCAGCCTACCAACTGGTCACCAGGTGGTCTTGCCAGGATCCAATAGCGGCCGACTATACGCTGTACGTTCACTACTTGAATGCTGCTGGAGATCGCGTGGCGCAGGACGACCATCTCCTGGGAAGACGCGTAGGAAGGCAGGATCGAGAAGAAACACTGCCGACCAGTCAGTGGGTATGCCCGGGCTACTACGAGGATCTGTCCTTTGTCCCACACGACCTGGTGGAGGAGGGGGACCTCAAAGTAGCCTTTGGTCTATGGACACCACAGACAAATGAGCATCTCCAACCTTCGGGGGAATTGCCCGTCGACCAGTTCGGAAGAGTACTCATTAGTGTCGAGAGGTCTGAGCAAGCCAAATAGGAGCTACCCTGCATCCCATTTAAGCGCGGTGGACTGACGACACCATCTGTGATATAATCCCCAAGCCATGGTCGTGTCGACTGCTTTGATATCCCAACGACAGTGTGTAGGCTAGACTACCAGATGCGAATCCTGCTCACATCGCACAAATTCCCACCCCACTCCGTGGGTGGCGTTGAGGTCTATACCCAGAACCTGGCCCAGGCACTCAGCCGGCAGCACCAAGTTTCGGTCTTTTACCGGCACGACGATGCTGATGACCACCATTTCGCCGAGCACGACGAGGATGCCAATGGTTTCTTTACCCGTCGAGTCTCCCTAAACTCACGTGGGCTGTCAGCTTCCGTGGCAGGAGAGTTCTTGGGCACTTTCCTGAACCAGCAGATCGAGAACAGTTTCTCCCGTTTTGTGGCCCAGATTCAGCCCGACCTGATCCACTTCCAACACGTGATGGCTCTGTCGGCACGGTTGCTACATCTGGCCCGATTGACCGGCGCGCCCGTGCTCCTGACGCTACACGACTACTGGTTCATTTGCGGTAACTCCCAACTGATCTGGCCCGATACGCAGACCTGCCAGGGCAAGGCATGGGGTATGAACTGCGTACGTTGCGCGGCTGCGGCACGTTTTCCATCGCCGCTGGTACGCTGGCTGCGCCCGGCACTTGTCCCCCTCTTCCAATACCGCGACCGCGTGGTGGGACAGGCAGCGCGACAGGCGGATCAATTCATCTCACCGTCCAACTTCCTGATCGAGCAGTACGTGACGGCTGGGTTCCCGCCGCACCGGTTCCTGCACCTCGAGAACGGTATTCCGGTGGAGCGCCTTCGCCGATTCTCCTGGCAGCCCTCCACTGGGCCGCTACGAGTGACCTTCCTGGGTTCGCTTGCCTGGCAGAAAGGGATACACGTGCTGATCGAGGCATTCAATGGCTTGCCTGGCGGTGTGGCTCGCTTGCACATCTGGGGCGACCCGACAGTGTTTCCCGACTATGCCAGCCGCTTGCGCCAGATGTCAATCCATCCTGGCACGCACTTTAAGGGCCGCATCGCCAACGAGCGAGTGGGTGAGGTGCTGGCCGACAGCGATGTGATCGTGGTGCCCTCGCTGTGGTACGAGAACTCACCGGTAGTCATCCAGGAGGCGCGTGTGGCCCGGGTGCCGGTGGTGGCCTCAGGGCACGGAGCCCTGGCGGAAAAGGTGCGCCACGATGTGGATGGGCTGCTCTTCCCACCGGGCGACGTAGCCGCCTTGCGCCAGGCTCTTTGGCGTATTGTCGACGAGCCCGACCTGTTGCCCCGACTCCGTAGGAGTATTCCCCCAGCCATGGACATAGAGCAGCACGCGCAGGCGCTAGAGGACCTCTATCACCGTCTCGTTTCAAGAAAGAGCACCTGACCCCTGCTCCCCGCCTGCAGCGGCGGCATTGTGCACCCGGTTCGCAGAGTACCAGCAATTTGGCGAGAAGCCTGCATCATGGTAGGATATGAGCCGTTGGCGGCGCGGAGCGACCCGCTTTGCATGATGCAGAATAGCTTCCCGGGAACCGGACCTTCCCCATGGGTTGCGGAAGGGTGCCACTACCTCGCCTTGGTCTCTGAGGTAGAGCAAGCAAGGACGGAACGCCAGTGGTGCGCAGGGCAAAGGGCTAGTGATGCATGAAGCTGATCATCCAGATCCCATGTTTCAACGAGGAGAATACCTTACCCCAGACACTCAAAGACCTGCCACGTGAACTAGTAGATGTGGATCAAATCGAGTGGCTGGTCATAGACGATGGAAGCACCGACAGCACAGCCCAAGTAGCCCAGTCATTGGGAGTAGACCATGTGCACCGGCTGCGGCGCAACCAGGGACTTGCCCAGGCTTTCCTGACCGGGCTGGAAGAGGCGGTGAGACTGGGTGCTGACATCATCGTCAACACCGATGCCGACAACCAATACCGGGGAGAAGACATCGAACGCTTGATCGCTCCTATCCTGACCGGTCAGGCCGAGATCGTGGTGGGCGACCGAGGGGTGAGAACCGTGGATCATTTCTCTCCACTGAAGAGATGGCTCCAACGGCTGGGTAGCTGGGTGGTACAGCAAGCAGCCGGTGTGCGCATCCCGGATGCCACCAGCGGTTTCCGGGCCCTGACCCGTGAGGCGGCACTACGCACCCTCGTCTTGAGCAACTACTCCTACACGCTGGAGACGCTGATCCAGGCTGGAGCGCGCCAGATGGCCGTGGCCTACGTACCGGTGCGTGTCAATCCCCAGACTCGACCTTCACGCTTGATGCGCAGCTTGCCCGAATACCTGACTCAATCCACCCTCACCATCCTTCGTACCTACACGCTCTACCGGGCTCTGCGAGTTTTTCTCATGCTCGGCGGGCTGATGATTGCTGGGGGGGTGGCACTGGGATTGCGATTCATCTACTTTTTTTTGACCCGTGGGGGAGTCACCGGAAACGTTCAATCCCTTATCCTCGCGGCCGTCCTCCTGATCGTTGGTTTTCAGGTGTGCCTGATCGGACTGATGGCCGACCTGATCGGGTTCAACCGCAAGATCCTGGAAGAGATCCTGTACCGGATGCGCCGCTTGGAGCTGGAACAGGATCAAGAAGATAACGCATGAACCGTGCACGGTGGCTGCTCGTTGCCTTCTTGCTTGTGATGCTGGCAGCGGGTAGCTTGCTTTTGGCCATCAAATGGCAGGCAGGACAGAGATTTGTCGATCCTGTCCAGATTGGCCAGGAGGATGGCTTCAAAGCGGCACTGGAGCCAGGACAGCAGGTGGGACAGACCTTTGTAGCCCGGCACGCCGGTCTGTCCGGGGTTGAGTTCTTTCTGGTGCCCGAGATTTCTGTCCCCCTGTCGCTAACCATGCACCTGCGGGCAGATCCCCAGTCAACCACAGATCTCGCCACGACATCGCTGGAGCTCCCGTTGGAAGCCACACCGGGCTTCTACCGATTTGTATTGCCCCCGCTGGACTCCTCCCACGGCCAGTATTACTATGCCTTCCTGGAGGCGTCGGACTTGGGTGTCTCTATGACGCTTGCTGGCGGAGCATCCTACTGGGATGGTTCGGCCTACAGCAACCACCAGCCGCTGGATGCCCAGACCACCTTCCACCTGGTGTACGCCCCTGGGGCAGTAGTTGTGGATCTCCTCAAAGCGGCCGCGGGCTGGATCGGTCTGCTGGCCGTGACCGGTCTGGTGTTCGTGGTACCGGGCTGGGCAATCCTGGCTTGGCTATTGCCCGGGCAGCGCCTGGCCTGGGCGCAGATGCTTGGGCTGGCAGCCGGAGTGAGCCTTGCGCTTTACCCGCTGCTGTTGTTGTGGACCGACCTGGTGGGGTTACACCTGGGGGCCTGGTATGTTTGGCTTCCGGCCACTGTAGGATTAGTAGGCATGTTGTTGTACTACCGGACCTGGCGCCCGGAGAGGGGTTGGCTCGCCCTCCAGAAATGGGCAAGCTCCCAGGCGCTCTGGCCCGATCTGACGCTGATCATCCTTCTGCTGTTGGTATTTGGCGTACGGCTATTGGTCATACGCACGCTGGATGCCCCCATGTGGGCCGATTCCTACGAGCATGCGACCATGACCCAGTTGACCCTGGACAACAGGGGGTTGTTCGATTCCTGGGAGCCATATGCACCCTACCGCAGTATGAGCATCCATTTTGGCTTCTCCACATCAGCGGCCCTCCTGGCCTGGGTTACAGGAATCAACGGTACACAAGCCACACTGCTGGCTGGCCAATTGATCAACGGCCTCGCCATCCTCTCCCTCTATCCTTTGGCCGTGCGCATCGCCGATGGCAACCGCTGGGCTGGCGTAGGAGCGGTCCTTGTAGCCGGCCTTCTATCCCCAATGCCCGCACATTACGTGAACTGGGGACGTTTCGCCCAGCTGACCGGCCAGGCCATCCTGCCGGTCGCGCTCTGGCTGATGTGGGAGGCCGTCGAGAGCGAACTCGCCACCTGGAAGGCGGTGGGTCTGGCCGGACTCGTCGCCGCTGGGATGGCGCTATCATACTACCGGATGCCCGTCTACTATGCCGTCTTTGTCCTGGCCTGGCTCATTGGATGGGGTCTGCCAAACTGGAGGCTGAACACCCGGCTCTGGTTGAGGGGGCTGGCGCGACTGGCCATGATCGCGATGGTCGCATTGCTGTTGTTGCTTCCCCAGGGGCGTCGGTTGGCAGGTGCACTTCTGGTGGAAGGATTGGGCGCCGGCATCAGCCAGGCATCACCCCTGGATAGTGTGCTGGCTGACTATGGTCAATGGCGCAGCCTGAGATTCTACGTGCCGCCACTCCTTCTCCTCGGCACAGGGATTGCCCTGCTCTGGAGCCTGATTCGACGGCGCTGGACGGTCGCCGCGTTGGGCCTGTGGATCCTGGGACTGGCTTCCATGGTAGCGGGCAGGCTCATCCGCTTCCCGGTAGCGAACTATATGCAGAACTTTGCCGTTCTGATCGCCCTCTACATCCCGGTCGGGCTTCTCGTTGGCTGGGTTATCGGCCAGGTAGCGGAACTGTCGGGACGCTGGCGGAAGCAGTGGATCCTGGCCCTGGTTCTCATCGCCGTGGCCGGCTGGGCGGTCGTGGACCAGATCAAGATCGTGGAGCCTTCGCGGGTGTTGGTAACCCGTCCAGACGCCCGGGCCATGGCCTGGATCCAGCAGAATAGCCAACCAGACAGC
>JASFHU010000213.1:0-7118 GCA_050123055.1 Anaerolineae bacterium | reverse complement strand
AAGGCTGGCTGCGACAAAGTAAATCACACTCCAAGCCAAGAGAAGCATGTAGGGCTGATTCTGAAGCTTGTTCCTTAGAGCTGAATAGGCCCCCAGCAAGACAAGTGGCAGAAGCAGAAAGTAGGCTGGACTATGAGCGACGTAGATGCGCCACCATAGGATCGCGCCAACCGCAAATGGGTAGCCATGTCCTACTGCATTCTCTGCCAGCTTGGCCACTGCAGAATGGGGGATGATCTGGCCGAACTTGGACCAGGCAAAGATCAGCCAAGGTACGAGAAGAAGCGTGGCTACCAGCAGCCAGAGCGGCAGCTTTCTGCGACGCACGAGAAAGTGGGCGCCCAATAGGCCAGCGAAAAGCACAGTTTCGTATCTCGTCAATATCAGCAAGCCAAGAAGCAGACCTGTCAAGTAGAGCTTCTGTTCCATGTAGCTCTTGAGCGCCAGCAACATCAAAGCCAGGAGGAAGAGGGTTTCCATTCCGACCGAGGTGACGAGGAATGCGTTGCTGACGAATGTCAACGCGACCGCGGCGGCCAAGAAGGCTCCATACGATTTTCCAACATAGTAGAGGGTGACGCCAGCTACCCAAAGGCTGAGAATGCTGACAAGGTGGCTGATCAGCCGGATGTCCAGTTGTGAAAGCCAGGACAGGCTGGCCAGCAAGACGGTGTAGAGGGGAGTCGTCGTGCCAAGCACGGGCTCACCCGGATTATAAACAAAGCCTCGTCCATTGGCTATGTTCCTGGCGTAGCGATAGGTAATGAATGCATCGTCTTGAGCAAAGTCTCTGTAAACCCATGCGCATCCAATGGCTACCGCGCCGAGAAGCACGATGACGAACCAGTCATAATGTCGTTCGCTGGACCGATGATGGCTTGAATCGGGTATTGGCATTGTCTTCTGTGAAACGGGCAAGGCAAGATGATTGTCTCTACATCACCCGTGCTTGGTCTCCATCGAATGAGCCGAATCGGAGCGCCCTTCTGCCATAATCTCTCGCAACAAGGCCGCATCCAGGTTGCGGCCTGTAAGAACGGACACGATTTTGGTGCCCCTGGCCTCGACCTGGCCGTTGAGCAGCGGCGCAACAGCGATGGCTCCTGCGCCTTCGACAACCAATTGCTCCCGCGCCAGCAGCCAGGCCACGGTCCTCCGGACATCCGCCTCTGGCACGACCACAATCTCGTCGATCAGGTCGCCTGCCATCTCATAGGGCACCCGCCCGAACCCACCGGCCAGGCCGTCGCAGATGGTTGGGCCGGCCGGGTAGGTCTCGTAGGGACGGCCGTGCTGAAGCGACAGGAAGGCTGCCGGCGAGGCATCGGGCTGGACGCCCAGGATGCGCACGGCCGGGTTGATCGCCTTGGCCACGGCGGCGATTCCGGCGACAAGCCCTCCGCCGCCGACGGGGACCAGGAGCAGATCGGCCGTTGGCAAGTCCATCAGGATTTCCAGGCCCACGGTGCCCTGGCCGGCAATGACCACGGGATCGTCGTAGGCCGAGAGATAGAGTGCTCCCTGTTCGTGCACAAAGGCATCGGCAATGGCGTGGGCGGCGTCATAGTCGGCCCCGGCGCGGCGAACCTGGCAGTCGTAGGTCCGGAGCCGCTCCACCTTGGCGTCGGGAGCGGTTTCGGGGACAAAGATGGTGACCGGTGGCAGGCCCAGAACCTTGCTGGCGTAGGCCACGCCCAAGCCATGGTTCCCCGCCGAGGCGGTGACGACCCCTTTTTCCCACTGGTCTGGAGAGAGGGTCAACAGTTTTCGCAATGCGCCTCGGATCTTGAAGGAGCCGGTCCGCTGCCAGCATTCCATCTTCAGGTAGACATCAGCGCCGGAGAGACTGCTCAGACCGGCTGAGGGCTTGAGGGGGGTATGCCAAAGGTAGGGCTGAATCATCTGCTGAGCGGCCAGTATGTCGGCCAGAGTGATCACGATTTCTACCACCTCCGAGAGTCTGCCGGGTGGCGCGCGCAGGGGGGCCGAATGCGCTCCCACGATCCGTGAACTCCTTGGCTATTAGGGCTGCCATTCGCCCCAAGACTGGTTAGGGCCGTCAAGTATCAGCGCCATAGCATTCAGGATGTTGCGCCCGAGGATACCCCAGTCCTGGTCTATCAGCAAGAACTGCCCTCGGAAGGTTCGTCGCTGAAGGACCAGATCCAAACGGACTGCTGATGCGAGGCTCGTGCCTCCGTCAAAAGCCATCAACTGGTAGCTGGTGTCTGGCATGGGGGCTACTCCCAAGGAATCAGCGACGGTTTGTGGAATGAGGGTGATATCGGCACCAGAATCCAGCAGCATGGGTACATCCTGCTCCATCGCTCCAGTGGATGGGTGTTGCAGGGTTACGAAGGCCAAGGGTGCAGGCGGTTCAAAGCGGGTCGCATCATAGGGCGGCATCGGTCGAGTCCTCAATGATCTCCATCTTAAAGTCGGCTGCCTGCTCGCGGAGGGCCAGCCGAGGACTCATGATGCGACCCATCTCCTCGGACTGCATGCTTGGAACTATGACGTAGACCTTGGTATTCTCTGGCAAGATCGTATCGGCTATTAGTCGAACCCTGCCCTGCTCGACAACGCCTTCGAAAGTTGCTACCCTCATGAACTCACCTACCTTCCATTGACGGCGATCTCTACAAGTCTATCATATCACACTTGACGCGGATTCGCAACAGGGGAGCAGGAAGCCAGCGACGCCTTTGTCTCTGGCTCCCTGCTCCGGAAGGGATCGATGCACTGTCTATTCGGCCACGGCATCGAGCATGGCGGGGATCACCTGTTTGGCATCGCCCACTATGGCCATATTGGCGGTGGCCATGATGGGTGCCTTTTCGTCCGGGTTGATGGCCACCACAAATTGGGCATCCTGGAGGCCAAAGTAGTGATAGACGTCGCCCGAGATGCCGCAGGCCACGTACAGGTCCGGAGCGGTGGATTCTCCGCCGATGCCGACGATCTGATCTTCGCCGATCCAGCCCTCGTCAAAGGCGCCCCGCGAGCCGGCGACTACGCCTCCCAGGGCCTCGGCCAGTTGTGCCACCAGGGCAAAGCCTTCGGCATCGCCCATGCCGCGTCCGGCAGAGACCACCACCCGTGCCCTAGCCAGGGGCGCCGGGGGCAGCTCGACCGAAGTATCGAGATTGAGCCAGGTCAAGCGCCCGATTGTGCCGGCCAGATCTACGTCTACCCGTTGCACGTCGCCTGAGCGGTAGGTGTCCTCGTACGGCAGGCCAAAGTAGCCCGGCTGAAGGCTGGCGATCTGGGGACGCGCCTCCGGGCAGGCGGCGGTGTGGGTCATCTCGCCGTCTAGGATGGGAAAGGTCCCCAACAACAGCCGCTCGGACATGTCCAGATCCAGCCTGGTGCAGTGGCTGATGAGGCCGGTGTTCAGTCGCTGGGCCAGCCGGGGCGCCAGGTCGTTGCCCAGAGAGGTGGCTGCAAGGAGGAGGATTTCCGGGCGATATTGATCTACCAAACAGGCGAGGGCTTTGACATAAAATTCCGTCTGGTATTCGGCCAGGGCGGGATCATCGACCACCAGTACCTTGTCGGCCCCGTAGGCGATCAGCTTCTGGCCCAGGGGTTCTACGCCGTTGCCCAACAGCAGGCCATAAACGTAGACGCCGATCTGGTCAGCCAGTTCGCGGCCCTGACCCATGGCTGCCAACGAGGCGGGGACGAAGGCACCGTTGGCAGTTTCGGCCAGGACCCAGATGTTTCGGTACCCCTCGCCGCCCTCGGTTATCTCGGGGCCAGCTTCTTCTACCCAGTCGTCGAGGAGAAAGCTAAAGTCCATGTCTACCTCCTGCCTAGCCGATCAGCTTTTGTAGCTTGAGGGTCATAACCGCTTCCTGGGCCACGGTCTCTGGATCGCCCCGGTAAACCTCTACTTCCAGCGGGGGCGGAAAGCCCTCGCCGCGGGAGGCCAACAGGGGCGTCAGGGCGGCTTCGGCCAGACCCAGATCGTCCGCGCTCCACACCGGTACCTCCCACTCCCGGTAGGCGTTCAAGATGCGTGCGCCATGTGCATAGCGCGGCGGGAAAGCCTCTGGCGCCACCGTGATCACGGCTGGCAGGGGGGCTGTTACGGTGGCATAGCCGTCTCCCCAGCGCCGCGTGGCCTGGAGCGTCTCATTCTGGATGGCGACCTCATAAACGTCGGTCACTTGGGAATAGCCAAGCGCCTCTGCCAACCGGGGTCCGATCTGACCGGCACCGGTGTCGGCCGATGAGCGCCCGGTGATGACCAGGCCCGCGCCGCCCAGTTCTTCGACGGCGGTGGCCAGAATGCGAGCCGTCACCGAGATGTCGGCTTCTTTGAATGCCTCATCGCTCAGCAGATGGGCCGCATCGCAGCCCATGGCCAGGGCCTCGCGGAGGGCATCGTCGGCCCGGGGTTCGCCCATGCTGATGGCGATGACCTGTTCCCCATCACCCTTGAGCCGCAACGCGGCTTCGATGGCCGCTTTGCTGCCTGCACCGATGATGTATTCCTCGCGGTTGATGAACATCCGCTCCTTGTCTCTGCGGAACGTCAGCCCACTGGGATCCAATACCTGCTTGATGGGCACGATTATCTTCATAGACTCACACTCCTTTGCGTCCTCGCTAGGAAGGTATCCGCAGGCCATGGGGCCGGAAGAGGCTGGCGGCGATGACGAGGCGCTGGATCTCGCTGGTGCCTTCATAGATCTCGGCAATGCGCTGGTCGCGCCAACCTCGCTCGATGTGATAGTCACGGCTGTATCCGAGGGCGCCGTGGATCTGTAAAGCTCTGTCGATGCAGCGGTGGGACACTTCGGAGCCAAAGAGCTTACACGCGGCTGCCTCCATGATGTGGGGCTGGCCGGTATCGATCATCCAGGCGGTACGGTAGATCAGCGAGCGCAGCGCTTCGATCTCGACGGCCATATCGGCGATCATAAAGTGGACCGATTGCTTGGTGGCAACAGGCACGCCAAATTGTTCGCGCGCTTTGGCCCACTGGATGCTGGCCTCCATGGCGGCCTGCGATCCGCCGAGGGTGGCCGCGCCCAGGCTGGCCCGCCCAATGTCGAGCGTCTTCATAAAGGTGAGGAACCCGGCGCCGAACTGGCCCAGCACGTTCTCCTTGGGCACCCGCACGTCTTCGAAAACAGTCTCGGCCGTGGAACTGCCGCGGATGCCCATCTTGTTTTCGAGGGTGCCGATGCTGAACCCGGGGCTGTCGGTTTCGACGATGAATGCGGTGATGCCTCCGTAGGCGCCCAGCGCCGGATCGGTGACGGCCATGACGGTCATGAAATCGGCAATGTCGCCGTTGGTGATGAACACCTTGGCGCCGTTGATGACATAGTGATCGCCATCGCGGACGGCCGAGGTCTTGATGGCCGCTGCGTCAGATCCGGCCTGGGCCTCGGTCAGGCCGAAAGAACCGATGGCCGTACCCTGGGCCATTGGCACCAGGTATTTCTGCTTCTGCTCCTCTGTACCGTCCAGGTAAACGGCCATGGCCGCGATGCCGATGTGGGCGCCGATGACGGTCGCCGTGCTGCTGCACACCCGGCCAAGTTCCTCGGCAAGGATGCAGTAGCCCAGCTCGCCGCCTCCCATGCCCCCATATTTCTGGGGAAAGGGCACGCCCATCAGCCCCAATTGGGCCGCCTTTTTGACGGTCTCGTGGGGCACCCGGTGCTCGCGGTCGATCGCCCTGGCCAGCGGCCTGACCTCGTTTTCGCAGAACTCGCGCACCATGCGGCGGAAGAGCTGGTATTCCTTGGGGAAAGAGAAATCCATGGTCCTACCTCCTACGGTCGAATCTCCAGTCCCTCAGCCCTGTAGATATGGCGGGCAATGAGGAACTGCTGGATCTGGCTCGTCCCTTCGACAATCTCCAGTGCGCGGCAATCCCGGTAGTAGCGCTCGATGGCATATTCCTTCATATAGCCGTAACCGCCGTGAACCTGGAGCATTCTGTTGCTCACATCGAGCGCAGCACGGGCACCAAAGAGCTTGGCAATGGATGCCTGCTGGCTGAAATCCTGGCCCGTGTCGGCGAGCCAGGCGGTGTGGGTCACCAGGCACCGCAGGGCCTCGATCTGGCTCTTGGCATCGGCGATATAGTTCTGGATGGTCTGTTTCAGGGCGATGGGGCCACCAAACTGGATGTGCTCGATGGAGAATTGGACCGCCTCTTCAAGGGCCCGCTCAGCGCCGCCCAGGGCCATGGCGCCCATGCCCAAGCGGCTCAGGTCCAGTGCCTGCAGGGCGATCTTGAGCCCCTGGCCCTCCTGGCCGAGGCGGTTGGCTGCTGGCAGGTGGACATTGTTTAAGTACATCGTATTGCACGACACGCCTCTCAGTCCCAGCGTCTTTTCCCGGTAGCCGACCTTGAGGCCCGGTGTCTCGGTCTCGACCAGGAAAGCCGTAATGCCTCCCTCGGCCCGGGCAAAGACGAGGACCAGGCCCGCCAGCGCCCCGTTGGTCACCCAGGTCTTGGTGCCGTTGAGCAGATAGCCCTCGCCGTTGCGGGTCGCCGTCGTCGCAAGGCCCGCGGGGTCGGATCCCGCCCCAGGCTCGGACAGGGCGAAGGCACCCAGCATCTCGCCGAAGGCCAGGGCCTCTGTGTAGCGCTCCTTCTGGTCGCCGGTGCCGTGGTCGAGGAGCGGTTTGATCACCAGGCTGTTGTGCACGCTGAGGGTCAGGGCTATCGACATGTCGGCCCGGGCCAGTTCTTCGAGCATGACCATGTAGGTGTAGATGTCCAGGCCGCAGCCATCCAGCTCTTCAGGGACCAGTGCTGCCCAAAACCCCTGGTCCACGGCCTGGTTCAGAAGGTCAACCGGTGGCTCCTCCGACTGATCTATGTGCTCGCCTTGGGGCCGGATCTCGTTGGTGCAAAAGTCGGCGAACATCTTTTTGAACATCAATTGATCTTCGCTCAGTTTCAAGTCCATACAGTCCCTCCTTTGGGCCACTGAATCGTTGAAGCGACTGAGTTCACTGATGCCGTTTCTATCGGTCCCGTCCGTGCCGGCTCTGTGTTGTGTGTATCTTGCCGCGCACTTTTGTGAGCAGACAGCCGTCAGTTCGCGCTGCTACGCCTGCACCTGGGGCAGGCTGCAATATGGTGC
>JASFHU010000212.1:0-7123 GCA_050123055.1 Anaerolineae bacterium | reverse complement strand
GCCCAGCTCGGGCATTCGTCTCGCCATATACTCAAGCACTTCGGTCTGGGGGGTGATGGGATACCCAAAATAGGCGTCGCATCCGGCACGAATCGCTGCCTCGGCGATGGCTTCGTTGCCTTTCATGAGCGTTTTCATAACCCTTCGTCCTTTTCGAGGGGTGTCACGCAGATCTTGCTGTACGAAACGTGCTGCGTAACGGGTACCTAGGTTCGCTTTTTCCTCATCGTTCGATACACAGTGATTACCATGTCGGGACACATCATGGCGCACAAGGTGCAACCCGTGCACTTGTTCTCGGGGTCGACAAAGACGGAAGGCCGATATCCCTTGACATTAAATCGATCGGCCATCTGTACCAAGTCGCCTTGGGGACAGACGGTCGTGCACAGTTCACATCCCTTACACCGGTCTTCATCGATGAGAATGTGGCTCATACTCGGGAACCTCCCTTGGTCACACAGATGGTCTTGCTGGCTACCTGGTCAGATAGACGCCCAAGGCCAGGGACAGCATCTTTTGCTGCGGTGGATCGGAGCGGGAAGGCATGACGATGGGGCATTTGGCGCCCACAACCACGCCAGCCATATGGCCTTTGGCGAAATAGGCGAGGGCTTTGGCCAGAATGTTACCCGATTCAACGTCAGGTGTGATCAGGATGTCGGCACAGCCCGCCACCTTGCTCTTGATCCCTTTCATTTGCGCTGCCTTGGTCGACATGGCATTGTCCAGGGCAAGGGGACCATCGACAATGCCACCTCGGATCTGCCCTCGCTCGGCCATTTTAGACAGGTTAGCGGCGTCCATGTTGGCTGGCATTTCGGGGTTCACCATCTCAGTGGCTGCCAGGATAGCTACCTTGGGTTCTTTGACGCCCAATTCGATGGCCGTATCGATGGCGTTCTGCACGATGGCTACCTTCTGAGCAAGGTTGGGAGAAACGACGATTGCTACATCGCTGATAAAGAGCAACCGGTCAAGATCGGGAAGCTCAAAGATGCTGACGTCACTGATCACTTTTCCAATCCGCAGACCCTTTTCTCGGTCCAGGGCAGCTTGCATCAGTTCTACGGGCAAGGCTCTGCCGTTCATGACCAGATCCGCCTGCTCAGAGTGGATCATCTCCACCGCCCGGTGGGCAGCTTGGACCATGTCCCGCTCAGCGATGATCTTCATGCCGGTGAGGTCTATGTCCTCTTCTTGAGCAATCGTTTCAAGACGAGTTGGATCGTCGAGAAGGGCGCAGTGTGCCAGGCCCATGCGACGCGCCATCCGGGCGGCGTGGAGCGTTTGTCGCTGACCGCCTCCGACGATGGCAACCCGTTTGGGGGCGCGCTCCTGTGCTGCTTCCAGCAATTGGGCAAAGTTGCGAATGGTCATTCTTTCTCCTTATGCCGGTGGCAAACCTGTGATCAGTTCACTCCCACGACATTGTGAAATGTCGGTCGAGGGTCAACATGGGCTGCTTGAATTGGTTGGACTCGAGGTCATCGGTCCAACGACGCTCGATGCAGACAAAGTCGATGGGTAATCCGAGCGCCTGGGCAAAACCCTCGAGCTTTGCATGTCCGTTTATGATGCCCTCGATCGACGTCTCTCCAATCAGATTGGGATTGCTGACCAGACCCGTCACCTCTAACCTGGCGCTTGCCTGGATCTCGGCAACCGAATCAGCCAAGCCTTGCAGCGTGTCGGTGAAGGGCCGGTAGGGGTTTACCACAAAGAGCATTGCGTAGCCCCGTTGGCGGATTGCATCACTGAACTGGCCCAGTGCCCGTGCACCCTGCTTGTCTCCGCCGACATCGAGTACCACTCGTCTGTCAGACTGCTGGATGGCTCCAAGGATCTGGGGGGTGATGGCTGGTGTGTCCAGGTGTTGGCCGATGATCGATGGGGCGATCACTTGCACTCCAAAGGCTCGTATTCGGTCTGCTGTTTCCCGCGAGCGGAAATAAGGGGTCACGATATCCAGATCAATCAAGATCACCGGGCACGAAGGTCTGGCCCCCTTGATTCCGCGATCTCGCGCCAGGGACAGTGCGAGGTTGATCGCCGTCTCGGTCTTGCCACTCCCGAACCGCCCCGAGAGGATGGTGAGATCCGGACGAGCTGTCCCTTCTCTCATGGCGCCAACATCACACCTAGGGCCAGCGAAACCAGCTTGGCTTCCCTAGTATCCGAGCGAGAGGGAAGTATCAATGGGCAACGTCCGCCAACCACTACTCCGGCCATTTTACCCTGAGCGAAGTAGGTGATGGCTTTGGCCAACACATTCCCGGCCTCGATGTCAGGCGCGATGAGGACGTCGGCATGTCCGGCGACCTCGCTCTTGATTCCCTTGATCTGCACCGATTCCGGGGAGATGGCATTGTCCAGCGCCAACGGGCCGTCGACCAGTCCTCCTTTGATCTGACCCCGATCCGCCATCTTGGAGAGATTGGCGGCATCCAGAGTGGTGGGGATCTTGGGGTTCACAACCTCCGTCGCTGCCAGGACAGCCACCCGCGGCATTTTGATGTCCATTGCATGGGCGACATAGATGGCGTTCTGAACGATCTGGACCTTTTGCTCCAGATCTGGAGCGACGATCACCCCGGCATCACTGATAAAGATTAAGCGATCAAAGCCCGGGATCTCGAAAGCAGCGACGTGTGAAAAGAGGCGTCCAGTCCGCAGACCCAGCTCCTTGCTGAGGGCAGCACGCAAAAAATCGCTCGTCTCCACCCTGCCCTTCATGGCGATCTCTGCCTGTCCATCGCTGACCAGCTTCATCACTGTCCATGCAGCCTCGTGATGCTGGGGGGCATGGATGACCTCCATACGCGATATGTCAAAATCCTCGTCCGCGGCGATCTGTTCGATCTGGTTGCCATCGCCAACCAGGATCACCTCGGCCAATCCAGCCACTTCAGCATCGAGACCAGCTAGCATGACTTCGCTCTGGTGAGCGGCAGCAACGGCTATGGTTTTTGGTCCTTTGGCCCGGGCCGCTTCCAGTAGCTCAGGAAATGTTCTTATTGGCATGGTGCCTATGGGCCTCCTTGCTCTTCTTCAGAGTTGACCTTGGGAATGGTAAAAGAGAACAGGCTTCCCTTGTCCGCTTCACTTTCGACACCCACCTGTCCCCCGTGCGCCTCTACGATCTGTTTGACAATGGCCAAACCCAGGCCTGTGCCACCGAATTGCCGAGTGGTGGTGCCGTCTACTTGGTAGAATCGATCAAAGATGCGAGACAGTTTCTCAGCAGGAATCCCGATCCCGATGTCTTTAACTTCTGCGCGGACCCCTGTCTCTACCTCCTGCATGCGAATGGTGATGGTACCTTTGGGCTTGCTGAATTTGATGGCATTCTGTATCAGGTTGTCAAAGACCTGACCAAGGCGGCGCCGGTCACCCATTACCGCAGGAAGACCATCGGGGATTTCGTCCACCAGGGTGAGCCCCGCGTCATTCGCACTCACCTTCGCCGCTTGAATGGCCACGCGGCCGATATCCGCCAGGGAGACTGGGGTGGTTTTGAGCTGTTCTCGGCCGACCTGAAGCATGGTGATAATGTCGTCGACCAGCCGCGATAGTACATCCGCCTTGTCGGCGACAATGCCCACTGCCTTTTTCTGCTCGTCCAGCAATTCGCCCATCTCGCCATCTTGTAGCAACTCTATGTATCCTTTGATGAAGGTGAGCGGCGTTCGAAGCTCGTGAGAGATGTTTTGTATTAACTCCGACTTCATCTTGTCCAGGTGGCGTAGCTCGTCAAAGGCAACTTCCAGTTCCTCGTAACTGGCCTGTAGGCTTTCATAGAGCTGGGCATTCTCGATGGCAGCAGCGGCTTGAGCCGCCGCGATGGTCAGCAAGCGAGTTTCCTCGTCGAAGGCGTTTGGTTGGGTGTCGTCTATGCTCAGGGTGCCGACGGCTTCGTCACGGACGATGAGGGGTACGACCAGGAGTGAGCGCAGATCAGGATCAAAGTAGAGAAAGCCAGGCTCCAACTCTGTGTTGGGTATGTAGATTGAGCGACGTTCAGCGATCACGCGTCCGCTGATACCTTGGCCAACTCGCATCCGGGCGATACCTTTCCAGGCGACTGACGGCCCGCTGGCCGCTTCAAGCTGCAGGAATTCTTTGGTCGGATCGAGCAAAAAGATACTGCAGGCGCGACAGTCAAGGGTCATGCGCAGTATGCTGACGATCGAGTTCAAAACAGAGGTCAATGACAAGCTACTGGTGATCTGCGTGGACAGTGTATAGAGGGTGGAAACTTCCGCCAGCCGAGCCACAGTCTCCTGATGCAGCTTTTGCTTGTGGATGGCCTCGGCTGCGATGCTGGCCAAGGTGGTCAGCAGCCGCCGGGTCGTTTCGCGCTGGGGCAAGCCATCGACAGCGATCAGTCCGATGGGGCCTTGCTCTGCTATGAGAGGGACGTTGGTCACCTGCTTGGCCCGAGAACCCACATCGTGCAAGAAATCGGGATCAGAGGAGGTGTCGGCCACTTCGACGATTTCTCCGCTGCTGAGTGCGCGTTTGTACGTGCCCTCGTGTGCATACACGGGGCGGTTGTTAAAAGCCTCCACGATCTCTGGCTCCAATCCACGCTCGGCGACGATACGGAGCCGGTTGCTGCCAGGTGGATCGATGAGAATGATCGAGCCTTCTGTACTGTCAAGCAGAGAAAAGACCTTCGCAAGAACAACGTGCAGGATCGTTTCCAGACCTTCTGCCTCATTGAGCGCCTGGCTTACCTCCATCAGGCTAGTCAGTTCCCTCACCCGCTGTCGTGCTTCGGCATACAGGCGCGAGTTCTCGATTACGGTGCTCAACTGACTTCCCAGTGTGATCAGCAGTCGCTCGTCGCTCTCTGAAAAGGCGTCAAGTTGGGTGCTCTGCACATCCAACACGCCAATGACCCGTTCACCAATCCTCAGGGGCACACACAGCTCGCTCAGGGTGTCAGCGTATCCGGCTATATAGTCTGGCTCGGCAGAGACGTCTGCAACACGCAGAGGCTGTCCGGTCCTCGCCACTCTGCCGGTGATGCCCTTGCCTAGCGGGACGCGGAAGCTTGCTCTTGGGGGAAAGATCTCGCCGTCAGCCAGTGCAGGATGGAGCCAGAGACTACCCTGATCCTCGTCAAGAGTCAAGATGTTGACCCGCTCGAAATTCCGCATCCCTAGCAGCGCAACCATCCCCCGGTGCACAATCTCGTCAAAACCGAGCGTGGAAGTGGCCGATTGGGCAACCTTGTTGAGGATCTGAACTTCTTCTAGATGATGGCCGACTTCCTGGTGCAGGCGAGTATTCTCGATGGCAATGGCGACCTGATTGGCAATGGTTCCAGCCAGATCAATCTCCTCAGGCGAAAAGGTGCGTGGTGCATCTACCGCACTGAGCTCTACCGCGCCGACAGCTGTTCCTCTGACGACAAGTGGGACTATGAGGATGGACTGGATGCGGCGCGCTTCTATCACGTCGCGGATCATGGCCGTCTTGGGATCGTTGAGAGCATCGGCGATGACCAGGGGGCGTTGGGAGGACATCACCTGCCTCAGCAAAGGGTTGTCAGAATAGGGAATGAGCAGGCCGGTTTCCGTCCCGTTGGGAGCCCCCCGGAACTCGGCGGCTGGCCAGCAATGTGCGCCTTCGGGGTCAAAAAGGACAATACTCGCCTGTTCTACGCTAAAAGCTGTGGCCATCTCACTGGCGGCCAGGTGAAGGACCTGATCCAAGTCGACAGTGGAAATGACCGCCGTCGAGATTCGGTTGACCACCGCCAAGTTCTCAGCGTGATCAGTCATGCGTTGAAAACGATCGCCCATGCGCTATCGTTCTTTCAGAAGCCAACTCCAGTAGTGCCACGTGATCACCAAACCCAGGCTAAGGCCTACAGCCAGCGGCAGATGATACAGGAGTAGGTAGAATATGGGGGAGTTCAGCACGGACGGTATGGTGTCGGGCGGAGCCCAGAAAACGCTGGTTCGAATGAATCGCACGACGAGGGCGAGTCCTACGCAACAAGCGGCTACGTAGTAGCCTTTGTAGTAAGCTTTCATCTTGGTGACGGCGCCGAGTTTGCGACCAAACTGGGCCAGGATCACGAGGGCATAGACGAGCGAAAGCAATCCCATCGATCCAAGAACTGCCCCGACAATATTCGTCATCCCCGCCTCCTCATCATGGTCCTGTAGAGAGCATAGCAAAGTATGGTCAGGACGATGCCGCCGATCAAGAAGAATAGGTTTGGCAAAAAGCCGCCAGCAAAATCCAGGAGGGGATTCCCTGTGTAGCTGTTGGCGAAAAACGCATCCCAGACTGCGCCAATGATCAAGAGGACCAGGGGAACCAAGAACAACTGGTAATAGGACCGTTGTCCGAACCGGAATTCGTAAAACCGCCCGATGAGAAACAGAAAGAAGACCAGAACTGCTGCTACTGCCCAGCTATAGACAATCAGGACGGAGCTCAGGGTGTGAATCAATTCAATGCCTCTGCACGTGGCGGACCGTTACACGCCGCCCACCAAGACTCCGGAGTCAACATTGCCCGGATGTCCAAGTGCTACAGGGGTACTAGCCCTGGCTGATTCGATGATAGCTAGCTCTGAATTCCTCTACGGCTTTGCCTATCACTACTTCGGGGCCCGAATGCTTCGTCGAAAGCGTCGGCCATCTGCCGCGGGCTGCCGCTCATGATGCCTTCTTGTCCTAGGAACCTGTCCATGATCTCGATGCCCTGCTCCGTAATCTCGAACTGCCGGATGTCCTTGGCGTGGTCGCTGCCCCGGAGTTTGAGGACGAGGAGAGCCTTCTGGATGGCGCTGGCAATTTCGACATAACGAAGCATTATGTAGCTATCTACTACGTATGCGATAGCGTTCTCTTCTGCTTCGCCACCAAGCAGCACCGGGCTCTCTCGCGTCAAGATGCTGGTCAACCCTTCGCGCTTCAGGGCATTGATGAAACCGTACACGATGGTTCGGAACTCGGTGGGATCCTGGGCCAACTGATCAAAGTGGGAGATGCTGTCCACCAAAATCCGGCGGGTTCCCATTTCACGAGCCAGGGTTTCGATGGTGCCCCCCACTCGCTCCAGGTCGGAGCGGCTGACCCCTGGGCTGGTCATGATCACC
>JASFHU010000211.1:0-7125 GCA_050123055.1 Anaerolineae bacterium | reverse complement strand
AGCCGCACTCCCTTGCCCTCCTCCTCCGGTTCCTCCTCCTCACGGCCCTCCTCGTAGACCTTCAGGAAGCCGGGGAACTTGACCACCGAGCCCGTGGCCCGGAAGAGGTAGGGTTTTTCACCCACCGCCGGGCCGGCCGCAATATCAACCGACGTCTGATCCAGGATGGCCGGGGCCATCTGGCTGGCCACGAACCGCTTCCAGATGAGGGTATAGAGGCGCAGTTCGTCGCGGCTCAGGTGCTCTTTCAGGTCCTCGGGCGCGCGTTGCACGCTGGTCGGCCGGATCGCCTCGTGGGCCTCTTCGGCCCGCTTGGCCCGCGACCTGTACTGGGGTGGCCTGGCGGGCAGGTACTCCTTGCCAAAGCGCTCCAGGATCAGTTGCCGCGCCTCGGCCTGGGCCGCCTCGGCCACGTTGACCGAGTCGGTGCGCATGTAGGTGATGAGGCCGACCCGCTCGCCGCCGCCGATGTCCTTGCCGGCGTACAGGGCCTGGGCGATGGCCATGGTCTTTTTGGCGGTGAAGCGCAGCTTGCGGCTGGCCTCCTGTTGCAGGGTACTGGTCATAAAGGGCGCGGCCGGGCGGCGCACCCGCTCGCGGCGGGTGACCTTTTGCACCACATAGACGGCCCCCTCCAGGTCGTCGACGATGGCCTGCGCGTCGGCCTCGTTCTTCAGGTCGGGGTCCTGGTCCCGGATCTTGACCAGCCTGGCGATAAAGGGCTTGGCCTGCCACTTGGCCTGGGGCTCCAACTTGCGCAGCTCGGCTTCGATGCTCCAATACTCGACCGGGACAAAGGCCTGGATCTCGCGCTCGCGCTCGCAGATCAGGCGCAGGGCCACCGATTGCACCCGGCCGGCCGACAGGCCCTTGCGGCCCATCTTGTCGCGCAGCAGCGGGCTGAGGGTGAAACCCACCAGCCGGTCCAGGATGCGCCGGGCCTGCTGCGAGTCCACCCGGAGCTGGTCGATGTCGCGCGGATGGGCAAAGGCGTGGCCGATGGCCTCCTGGGTGATCTCGTGAAACTCGACGCGGTGGACAGGGATGCCCTTCACCTGGCGCTGCAGGGCGGCTTCCAGGTGCCAGGCGATGGCCTCCCCCTCGCGATCGGGGTCGGTGGCCAGGTAGAGCTCCGAGGCCTGCTTGGCCCGGGCCTTGAGCTTTTTCACCACGTCTTTTTTCTTGGCCGGGATCACGTAGCGCGGTTTGAAGTCGTGCTCGATGTCGACCCCCATGCGGTTCGAGGGCAGGTCACGGATGTGGCCCACGGAGGCCTCGACAGAATAGCCGCGGCCCAAGAAGCGGCCCACCGTCCGCGCCTTGGCCGGCGACTCGACGATGACCATCTTGGGGCCGCTGGCCTGGCGCTTTTTGGCCGCCTGGGAGACGAGGGTGTGCTCCGCAGGGTCCAGCCCCTCGTGGGCCGGCGTGCGGCCAAAGCGCGTCAGGTTGGTCCCGCACTCGGGGCAAGTGCCTTTGGTCGCCGGACGGCTCTGTTCCCCCAGGAACACCGCCCGCGGCGAAGCCATTTCGCGCTTTTCCCTGCATTTTACACAGTAGCCCAGGATCGGCTCGCTGGCCATACGTTCCACCCAAACACTTTCTCGCTCAAAGGGGATCGCCAGACCCCCGTCGAAATGACACGTTATAGCCTAGAATGCCAGGGATCTGGCGATCCCTGGCGAGCGATAACATGCAAAAAACAACTCAAGTCGTTACTACGAGCGAAGATTGACGGGCTCCCAGACAAATCCAGGACTCTGGAATCACCGGCTTATAGGTATTGCTTCAGCCCCTCGGCTCTTAGCCGGTCCACTGCGTCGCGCACGTCCTGGGCCCGGTCCTTTGGGCAGACCAGCAGTGCGTCGGGCGTGTCGATGACGACAAAACCCTCTAGCCCCACTGTAGCCACCAGCCGTCCGGCCGGAGCATAGACGTAGGTGTCGCTCGTGTCCAGCAACAGGGGCCGGCCATTGCCATGGACCACGTTGCCCCGCTCGTCGCCCTCCACCAGCCCCGAAAGCGTTGACCAGTTGCCCACGTCATCCCAGCCGATGTCCACCGGCACGACAGCTACCCGCACCGCCCGCTCCATCACGCCATAGTCGATGGTCGTCCGGGGCACCCGCTCCCAGGCGGCGGTCAGGACCTCCATCTGCCGGGGGGAGCCCCAAGCTCCGGCCACCGGTCCCAGCTCGACGTGGAGCTGGGGCAGCAGGGAAGCCATTTCGGCCAGGATGGTGTCGGCCCGCCAGACAAAGATACCGCCGTTCCAGTAATACTCGCCGCTGTCCACAAAAAGCTTGGCCGTGGCGGTGTCGGGCTTTTCGGCAAAGCGCCGCACCCGGTAGGCCGGCAGCCCTTTCACCTCGCCCAGCGAGTCGCCGCGCTGGATGTAGCCATAACCGGTGTGGGGCTGGTCGGGCGCGATGCCCAGGGTCACCAGGTAGGCATCCCCGGCCACCTCGGCGGCGGTGGCGATGGCCTGCCGGAAGCCGGCGGCGTCGGTGATCAGGTGGTCGGCCGGACAGACGGCCATCGTGGCTGCAGGGTCGCGCTGTTGCAGGAGCACGGCGGCCAGTCCGATGCAGGGCGCCGTCCCCCGCGGCCCCGGTTCGAGGAGGATGTTCTCTTCGGGCAGTCCGGGCACCTGGTCCCGCACGGTGGTCGCGTGCTCCTCGCTCACTACCACCAGGATCTGTTCCAACGGAATGGAGGGCTCGATGCGCTCCACCGTCTCCTGTAGCATGGTGCGGGGGCCCAACAGGTCGAGGAACTGCTTCGGCTCATCACGCCGGCTGCGGGGCCACAGCCGCGAGCCAACTCCACCGGCCATGATTACAGCGTATAAATGCTCGTTCAAAGCAACCTCCTCGTTGCGTCACGATCCAGGATCAGGATAGCGCCTACTCGATGATATAGTCGACGCCCCCCTCGCGGGCTACGACGTAGCTCATACCGCCCACCTGGCGCACCATGCCCTTGAGTTCCATCAGGGCCAGCGTGCTGGTCACCTGGGAGATGGGCAGATCCACCGCCCGCCCCAGGCTATCCACGTGCACCGGCTCGGCGGATAGGTGTTCCAGCAGCACGGCCTCGGTTTCGTTCTCCGGGATCACCGTCCGCGCCTGGGCCTGTTCGCTGACCATGGTCAGGTTGAGTTCCTCCAGCACGTCCGACACCTGGCAGACCATCTTGGCTCCCTGCTGGATGAGATGATTGGTTCCCCGGCTGGTCCGGGCAAAGATGTAGCCCGGCACCGCAAACACCTCGCGCCCCTGCTCGGCGGCAAAACCGGCCGTGATGAGCGCGCCGCTGCCCATGTCCCCCTCGACAACCACCGTGCCCAGCGTCAGGCCGCTAATGATTCGGTTCCGGGGCGGAAAATTCCTCGCCTCGGGACGGGTGCCCAGGGCATACTCGCTCACCAGCGCCCCGCGTTCCACAATCTCGGCCGCCAGCCGTGCATTCCTGGCCGGATAGGTCACGTCTACCCCACAGCCCAACACGGCAATGGTCCGCCCGCCTGCGTCGAGGGCTGCACGGTGGCCCACCGCGTCGATGCCCAGGGCCAGCCCGCTGACGACGGTCACGCCAGCCTGGGCCAGTCCGGTGGCGATAAAGCGCGCTGCCTCTTTGCCATGAACCGTCGCCCGGCGCGTGCCCACCACGGCTACCGCCCACTCGTCCCGTGTCTCGATGCGGCCCCGCACATAGAGGACCGGCGGGGCGTTGTAGGCCTGGCGCAGATTCGGCGGATAGCCAGCATCGTCCCAGGTCAGTACCTGCACCCCGGTCCGCGCCAGCCTCGCCAGTTCACCATCCAGGTCCAGCTCTTTCCGTATCTTGAGCAGGTTGGCCAGCGAGCGTCGATCCAGCCCGGCCTGTAGCAGATCGTGTTCGTGCGCGCGCCAGGCGATCTCCAGGTCCCCAAAATAGTCAAGCAGCGCCCGCAGCCGAGCCGCGCCGATGCCCGGAACCTTGTTGAAGCCAACCCAATAGCGAACGTCCCCTTCGGACACCTCTACGCCTCTCTTCAGCCCCTTCACCGGGCGGTCAGAGGATGTGAACGCATCTTTTCAAAACTCGGGGAAGGTTGGTGTGTATGCGGGTGGCAAGGCCGCCCGCATACACCGCCCCCAAGCACTGAGCAGATGCATGTGAGCAATGAAAATAGGATACAACAGACAGGGGGATTTGTCAAAGTCGGCGCCGCAGCGCCAGCGGGGAAGTCTCTACCGCAGGCCGTCGATCAGCTCGACGACCAGCCGTCCACCCTCCAGGTCAACCTCGAGGACCACCTCTTCGATGGCCGGGATCAGGAGCTCGCGCTCCCCCGGACCGGCCCTGCGGATTACGTAGACCTCGTTGGCGCCGGTGTAGACGACCTCCGCCACCTGGCCCAGGTGCTCGCCTCCGGCCGTCCACACTTCGAGGTCGACGATCTGATGCTCGAAATACTGGCCCTCTTCCAGGGGGAGGGCCTCTTCTAGCGGCACCTGGATGAGTTTCTTGCGCAGCGTCTCGGCCGTTGTCCGGTCGTCGCAGTTGGCCAGCCTTAGCAGGACGCGTCCCTTGTGCAACCGGTACCCTTCCAACGGCCAGGGCACGGGTTCATCGCCCTCCAGGCCGACAAAGACGCGCTCCAACAGGCCAAAACGGTGGGGGTCATCGGTCAGGATATCGACCTTCAGTTCGCCGCGCAGACCGTGGACGCCGACTACGCGGCCAATGGCCAAAAAGCGGGGCTCAGGAGCACGTCTTTGCGCTCCTGAGCCCGGCTGTAGGTTTTTTGGTTCCTGCCGTTTGGCCTTCTGCCGCTGGCCGGCAGCCGGCCTCTCGGCCGTCTTCACTAGACAATCTCCAGCGTCACACGCCGACCCTGGCGGGCAGCCGCAGCGCGCAGCAACGTGCGCATGGCGTTGGCTACTCGGCCCTGCTTGCCAATGACGCGTCCCATATCCTCGGGCGACACCCGCAGCTCGTAGATGGTCGCGCTGGTGCCCTCGATCTCTTCTACTTGAACCGAATCCGGATCGTCTACCAGGGCCTTGGCCATGTACTCGATCAGCTCTTTCATGTTCATGTTCTGCCTCTCTTTCTAGTGTACTTGGGGTGAGATAGGATAGATGTTACTCTTTGTCCTCAGCAGATTGGTCGTCAGTGACGTCTTGGGCTTCGTTGTCCTCTAGATCGGCGGATTTACTTTACTCGGCCTCAGCTTCCTCTTCCTCAGCCTCAGGTTCCTCAATCTCGGCTTCAGCTTCTACCTCAGCCTCTTCTTCCTCTTCTTCGGCCTCGGCTTCCTCTTCCTCAGCCTCAGCTTCTACCTCAGCCTCTTCTTCCTCTTCTTCGGCCTCGGCTTCCTCTTCCTCAGCCTCAGCTTCTACCTCAGCCTCTTCTTCCTCTTCTTCGGCCTCGGCTTCCTCTTCCTCAGCCTCAGCTTCCACCTCAGCCTCTTCTTCCTCTTCCTCGGCATCGGTCTCAGCCTCAGCTACCTCTGCCTCAGCCTCTTCTTCCTCTTCCTCGGCATCGGCTTCCTCTTCTTCGACCTCAGCTGCCTCTTCTTCGGCCCCAACTTCCTCAGCCTCAGCCTCAATCTCAGCCAAGGCCGCCGCAGCCGCTGCTTCCTCTTTCTCCTGGACGAACTGGGCCACGATCTCGTCGATCGACAGCTCGCCCTTCCTCACTGCCGGCACCTGAGCCATGAGCCCCGTCTTGTCCAGCATCCGCCTGACGGCCTCGCTGGGCTGAGCGCCCACGCTCAACCAGTACAGAGCGCGCTCGGCGTCAATCTCCACCGTGGGTGGTTCGGTACGCGGGTTATAGTGACCGATGACCTCAATGAATTTCCCATCACGCGGCGACCGCTGGTCGGCTACGACGACACGATAATGAGGTTGCTTCTTGGCTCCTGTCCGGCGCAATCGAATTTTGACCATGTCTCTCTGGACCCCTCCTTCTGGTCTGGCTAGTCTTGGTTTGTAGCCGTTGTCTATTCACTCCCTGCAAAGTGTACGCTGCAAAGTGCAGTAAAAGATCTATTATGAGCGCGCTTTGCGCACCTAGTTGCCCGGTCCGCCGAGCATTGACATCAGTCCGCGCATGCCGCCCCGGCCGCGCTTCCCGCCACCGGCAAGCTGCTTCATCATGCGCTGCATCTGCCGGAACTGGGCGAGCAGGTCGTTGACCTCCATCACCGTCGTGCCCGAGCCCCGGGCAATGCGGCGCTTGCGGCTGGCGTTGATAATGCGCGGGTTGCGGCGCTCCTGGCGCGTCATCGAGTTGATAATCGCCTCGATCACCTTCATCTGCTGGTCGGTGACGTCGGGTGTCAAGTCCCCGGCCAATTTCGACATGCCGGGAATCATGTCCATCAACTGGCTGAGCGGCCCCATCTGTTTGAGCTGCTGGAGCTGATCCCGGAAGTCCTCCAGATCGAACTCGCCCTTGACCAGCTTCTGGCCCACCTTCATGGCCTGTTCCTGGTCCATCACCTCCTGGGCCTTTTCGATGGCCGTCAGTACGTCGCCCATGCCCAGGATGCGGCTTGCCAGGCGGTCGGGATAAAAGACCTCCAGGGCGTCGGTCTTTTCGCCCACACCCAGATACTTGATCGGCACTCCCGTCACCGAGCGGACCGAGATGGCCGCACCGCCGCGGGCATCGCCGTCCACCTTGGTCAGGATCAGCCCGGTGATGCCAACCTGCTGGTTAAACTCGTCGGCCACGCGCACTGCATCCTGGCCGGTCATGGCATCCACCACCAGGAGCACTTCCTGGGGGTTGGTCCGCGCCTTGACCTGCTCCAGCTCCTTCATCATCTGCTCGTCGATGTGCAGCCGCCCGGCCGTGTCCAACAGCACCGCGCTGTAGGCCGATTCGCGGGCGCGCTTGACGGCGTTGGCAGTGATCTTGGGCGGCGGGACCTTGTCCCCTTCGCTGTGGACCGGGATATCGAGCTGCTTGCCCAACACCTCGAGCTGTGTGATGGCCGCAGGACGGTAGGTATCGGCCGCCACGAGCAACGGACGCTGCCCCCCTTTGCGCAGGGTCAGGGCCAACTTGGCCGCCGTGGTCGTCTTGCCCGAGCCCTGCAACCCGACCAGCATGATCACGTGGGGT
>JASFHU010000210.1:0-7134 GCA_050123055.1 Anaerolineae bacterium | reverse complement strand
AAGCGGCCCGGCAGCCGGGCATCGTCGCGCACCTGGCGGAAATTCAAGGTCGAGGCGTCGGCAAAGAGCAGCAGCGCCAGCGTCATCTCGGTTAGTAGCTCGGCGCTCTTGGCCGAGATCAAGCCCTGGGGCCCCAGGATCGCGCCGACTACCACAAAGATGATGGGCATGGTGATCGAGCGCCGGCCCAACCACACAGCAACCGCTCCATAGACGACGATCAGGCCCAAAAAGATGGCTAATCCTGCTGGCATGGCTGATTACTCCTTGTCGCGTTTCGTTTCGTCCTTGGTCTCTGGTCCGCCGCTAGAGGCCAACTTGGTCTGTTGTGCGGCTTGCCGTAGGCGCCGCAGCCGCGCGGCGTTCCCGAGCAGGATCACACCGCCTATCAGTGCCCAGACGCTGGCCGCAAAGTAGACCAGTTGACCCCGCCCCATTGGCTCGACGACCAGCAAGAAGCCCAGTACTATCTCAAATAGGCCCAGCAAAAAGGCTGTCCATGACCACGTCCGCGGCAATACGCGGGAGCGGTTTTCACTCAAGGGATCTGCTTCCACCGGCCCGGTCCGAAAGCCGCCAAAGATGTGCATTAACCCGGTCAGAAAGATGATCAGGCCGATCACCGAAAGCAGGACATCCTCACCCACCATGCCCTGGGTAAACTGCCGGCTCAACATGCCCGCGCCGGCCAGGACGCCGGCCGCGCCGGCCAGCAGTGACAAACCTTTGGCCCGCTCGCCGTGCACACCCCAGCGCAGGCTGACGATGCCGCTAACCAGCCAGAACATGCCCATAAAGTTGACCAGGATCGGCCGCGCCTTGTCGGGCCAGAAGACCAGCGCCACGCCCAAGGTGATGGCCAGCATACCGCGTACCAGCGTGATCCAGAAGGCCATGGTTTCACCCCCTCACCTACTCGACATCTATCCCACATGGTCGACGGTGGACAAATGATGGACGACCGACGGACGCCATCTTTCGTCCCTCATCTACTTCTCTGTCCCGCTTGCGCCCATCAGGTCCTCGACCAACCTGTCGGTGAGCGGCTGCTGGAAGACGAATCCGCTGAGTCCGGCCATCGATTCGGCCACCGACTTGACCCACTCGTGTTCCACCAACAGGATGACAGCGGCGCTGCCGGGCTGCAGATAGTCCTGAAGGTTCCTTAGAAACTCGTCAGAGAAGCCCTCGTCGATCAACTTGCCCGCCGCCCCTCCAGCCCCCAGTCCGGCCAGGGCACCGAGGATGGCGCCACCCGGTCCGGCTAGCAAGCCGATCAGGCCGCCGGTGATGGCCCCCAGCACTCGCCCTTTCTTGGGATCGATGTCGCGGGTATCCACCACCGACACGTCGCCGTTCCGGTCCTTAGCCAAGAGGGCAGCGTTGAGGATCTTGAAGGTATGCCGCCGGTGCAGATCCTCCACGAAATCGAGCGCTTCGCGGGCCAGTTGTTCGTTGTCTTTGTCCGGTTCGCGAAAGACCCGGGCCACCAACTCGATGTCGGCCTCGCCCTTGGCGGCGCGGCGCGTCCGGGGCAGGTCGGGCAGTTTCCCGACGGCCGCCTTGTCGAGTTTCAGATAGACAGTGCCACCCTCCACCCGATCGACGGCCGAAAGGGGCAGCGTCACCTCCCGCTTGTGGGCTCTTACCACAACAAAGTGGGTGACCGTTCCGTTCTCGTCCTCGACCAACTTGCCCACCGTGCCGACGTGTCCAGCGCCGGCTTGTACCTTTGCCTTCAACACAATCTCCACTATGTTTTCCTCCTATGATATTGGACGGCCCTCCGCCGTCAGCCTTCTAGATCCTTTTGCTCAAGAGGCGTCGCAGCTCCTCCTCTGCCTCCGGCGGGAAGGAGGTGTGGCGCACCGTGCCCTTGTAGGGCTTGAGGGCGGCAAGCGCTGTGTTGGGGTTGGCCTCGCGGACGATGAAAAAGAGGGCCGACGTCCCCGGTTGCAGGTCCTCGCTCACCTCCTTGACAAACTTTTGGTCGACGCCCGTGTCGGCCAGCTTGCCCACCAGGCCGCCCCCGAGAACGCCCGCCAGCAAGCCCGCCAGCGGGAAAAAGATGCTGCCCAGCAGTAGGCCCAGGAGACCGCCGCCGATCGCGCCGATCTTGACGCCGCGATCCATTTCGTTCTTGACGTGGATCTTGCCCTCCTCGTCCTTGACGATCACCGCCGAGTCATCCAGACTGAGATGGGCCGCGCGCTCGGCAGAGCGCAGCGCCTCGCGCATTTTGCCAGCTTCCTCCGCGTTGTCGAATGTAACCACCACTAGATGAGACATTGTCTTCCTCCCTTCGTCATTCGTCACCCGTTTTTCGTCCGTATCCTCAGCCCTGCACCCCCAATCGCCGGCGGTTCAGATACCCGCCCGCGGCCCAGACGCCTACGTCGGCCAACAGGGCCAGGCCCAGCCATAGCCAGTCGAGGCCCTGGATCCCCTGGGGGGCGATCAGCACGTAGACAAAGGTTACAATGGGCAGGAATACCCAGCCCAACAGGGGCACGACGAACCCGTCAAAGGCTGATTCGACTCGCTCGGGGCGAAAGAGCCAGAGCAGGAGCAGCGCCAGGCGGGGCGCGCCAGCCACCAACAACGAAAACAGACAGCTAAATCCCATAGTTCCCTCCCGTTAGTCTTCAACCGATTTTTGGCCTGCAATGTAGGCCTCAACCACCTGACGCAAGTTGAAGAACATCCGCTCGCGTCCCAGCGCCTCTCCGAGCGCGGACTGCTCGACGACGCGCAAGGGTTCGGGGTTCAGGCCGACTAGCCACAGCATGATCCCGGCCCGGCGCAATCTCTCCTCCAGCTCGACTATTTGCTTCAGCGCCGTGTACTCGATGTCGGGAATGGCGCTGCAATCAAGGGCGATCACTTGAGGTTGTTCCTGCTGGATGATGGCCAGTGCTTTCTCCCGCACCCGTGGGGAATTGGCAAAGTAGAGGCGTCCTTCCGTGCGCACCAGCAGCAGCCCGGGAAAGGTCTCGTCGTCGGGATGGTCTCGCAGCGGACGGAACACATCGGTACCTGGTTTGCGGCCCATGACATAGACCGGTGGGTCGTTGGCCTGGAAGATGATATCCAGCATCGACACAACCACCGCCACCAGGATTCCTTCCAGTGTGCCCAGGACCACAACCCCGGCAAAGGTGAGGATGGCCCAGGCCAGCTCGTGCCTGCGGATCCGCCCGATTGCCCGGAACTCGCCCGGCTTGATCAACCCGGCGGCGGCTACTAACACTAGCGCACCCAGGGTGGCCTGAGGCATCAGGCCGATCAGCGGCGCCAGGAAGAGCAGGGTCACAACCACCATCCCCGCGGTGATCGCTTGGGCCAGTTGGGATCGGGCGCCAGCCTGGTCGTTGACCGCCGTTTGCGAGGTCCCGCCGCCGGCTGGGTAGGCCTGGAAGAAGCCGCCTCCGATGTTGGCCGCCCCGAGGGCCCGAAGCTCCTGGTCAGCATCCACTGGAAGGTCGTCGTGCTGGGCAAAGGCCCGCGCCGAAGCGATCGATTCCACAAAGGACATCAGGGCGATACCCAGGGCGCCCGGCCACAGAGCTGACACCAGCGACAGATCAGGCAGAGAGAAAGAGGGCAGCCCGGCCGGGATGTCGCCCACTAACTTGACGCCTAGCCCACCCAGTCCGAGCAGGGCCGAGGCCAGAATACCCAGGGCGACGGCGACCAGGGCCGCCGGGATGCTTCGCGAAAGGCGAGGCAGGAGCAGCAGAACCGCCAGCGTGACCAGAGCCACCGCCAGGGTCGGCCAGTGGCTCTGGCCCAGGTTCTGCAACACCGACAGCAGGGTCTGGAACACCGGTCCCTTTTCGATCGACAGGCCCAGCACTTTGCCCAACTGCCCGACAAAGATGACGACCCCTATGCTGGCCTTGAAACCGGTCAGCACCGGCAGCGAGACAAAGTTGGCCAGAAAGCCCAGCCGCAGCAACCCGGCCAGCAGCAAAAAGACGCCCACCAGCAAGGCCAGCGTCGAGGCGGCGACCAGGTAGTCCGCCGGGTCGCCGCCCTGCGCGACGCGGGCCAATTCGGTGGCGGTGAGCATGGAGATGGTGGAGGTGCTGCTGACGCTCAGCGGCCGCGAGGTGCCCAGCAGGACGTAGATCAGCATCGGCACCAGGGCCGTGTAGAGGCCAACCTGCACCGGAAGCCCGGCAATGGCGGCATAAGCCATGGCTTGGGGGATGACCACGGCGGCCGCCGTCAGGCCGGCGACCAGGTCAAAGCGCAGCCAGGCGGGCTGATAGCGAGGCAGCCAGCCTGCGATCGGCACATATTTGGTTAGTCCAGTCGGTACGTTTTCTGTTTGCAGAGCCATACCCTCTCGATGGAGGACTGCCGGTCCTTTGAGGACCGGCAGTCCTAACCTGCAACCTACTGCTTGACTAGCCGCACGTGGGCCATGTGGTCGCTGTCGGTCATGTGGCTGTGGTCGTCCGGCTCCAGATCGATCTGCACCCACTTGATCTTGCCGTTGAACTCGTTGCCGCGGGCCGGATAGTCGTCGGTGACCGGTGTCCCGGCGTCGGTGCCGATGTCCAGGGTTTCGTCCAGCGAGATCAGGTAGGGGATGGATCGCTCGGTGCGCCCTTGGCCCATCTCCTCGCCCTCGATGAACAGCACCAGGTCTGCGCCCTTGCCTGCACCGCCGCCGTCATAGCGGAACTCGATGCGCACCTGGCGCTCGCCGGGCTCCAGCGGTTGTTCCGCTTCTACGTAGGCACGATCCAAGCCGATGAAGTTGTAGCAGTATTTGAGTACCCCTTCCTTGACATACAGACCCCAGCCGCCAAAAGCGCCGCCCTGGGTGGCGATCACACCCTCGGCGCCGCCTTCGGGCACGACCAGCTCAGCCGTGACCGAAAAGGACTTGTTCTTGGTGTTGGGCGCTGCGTTTTCCGAGATGCGCCGAGTATAGCCATCCAGGCGCATAGAAGACCGCCCAGCCATCAGGTCGGGCCGCCCGGCCAGCTCCGAGTTGAAGCGCTCGCCGGTTCGGTCGTCCAGAGGAAGCACTTGATACTTGACCGCTTCGATCAACCACAGACGCTGGAGTTCGTGCAGCCTGTCCGGGTACTCCTTCGAGAGGTCGTTGGCCTGGCTCCAGTCCTCGTCCGTGTTGTACAGCTCCCAGTTGTCATCGTCAAAGGCCGGCAGCTCGATGGCGCCTATCAGCCATGGCGTGCGGTGCTTGGTGACCGCCGTCCAGCCGTTGTGGTAGATGCCTCGGTTACCAAACATCTCAAAGTATTGGGTGGTGTGGCGATCCTCGGCCTCGGGATCGTCAAAGCTGTAGGCAAAGCTGACGCCCTCCAGCGGCTTTTGCTGCACGCCGTGGACAAAGGTGGGCTCCGGCAGTCCGGCCGCCTCCAGGATCGTAGGCGCAATGTCGATGACGTGGTGGAACTGGGTGCGGACCTCACCCCTGGCCCGGATGCCCTTGGGCCAGTGCACAACGGTACCGTTGCGGGTGCCGCCCCAGTGGGAAGCGATCTGCTTGGTCCATTGGAAGGGCGTGCACATGGCGTGGGCCCAGCCGACGGCATAGTGGTTGTAGGAATCGGGCCCGCCGAAATCGTCCATGTGGGAGGCCATGAACTCGGGCGTCTCCAGCTCGTTGAAGCCGTTGAGGGGTATCATCTCGTTGAAGGTACCCTGCGGCGTGCCCTCGGCCGAAGCGCCATTATCCCCGATGATGTAGATGAACAGGGTGTCGTCCAGGATCTCCAGCTCTTCCAGGGCATCCACCAGTTTACCGACCTGGGCGTCGGTGTGCTCCAGGAACCCGGCGTAGACCTCCATCTGACGGGCCAGGACCGGTTTGAGCTCGTCGGGCATATTGTCCCAATAGGGGATCTCGGGGTTGTGAGCGGTCAACTCGGCATCCGCGGGAACCACGCCCAGCTCTTTCTGTTTGGCGAAAGTGATCCCGCGCTGTATGTCGTAGCCGTGGTCGAACTGGCCCTTGTACTTTTCGGCCCATTCCTTGGGAACGTGGTGCGGGGCGTGGGTGGCGCCGGGCGCAAAGTAGACGAAGAAGGGCTTGTCGGGGGTAAAGGTCTTTTGCTGGCGCATCCAGGAGACGCACTGGGCGGCCAAGTCTTCGCTCAGGTGATAGTCCGGATCGTCGGGCGGCTCGATGGGCGTAGTGCCATCGTAAAGAGCCGGTGCGTACTGGTGGGTGTCGCCGCCGACAAAGCCGTAGAACTTTTCAAAGCCCATGCCGGTCGGCCAGCGGTCAAAGGGGCCGATGGGACTGGCTTCCCAGGGCGGCACCTCGTGGCATTTACCGAACTGGGCCGTGCTGTAGCCGTTGAGCCGCAGGGTGTCGGCGATGGTGGCCGCCGAGTTGGGCCGGATGGCGTTGTAGCCCGGCGCTGCGGTGGCCAACTCGGTGATCGAGCCAAAGCCGACTGAGTGGTGGTTGCGCCCGGTCAGCGTGGCCATGCGGGTCGGCGAGCAGAGGGCCGTGGTGTGGAACCGGTTGTACTTGAGGCCTTCGCTGGCCAGCCGTTCGGCGGTGGGCGTCTGGCAAGGGCCACCAAAGGCGCTGGAGGCGCCAAAGCCCACGTCGTCGATGAGGACGACCACCACGTTGGGCGCGCCCGCTGGCGGGCGGAGAACATCCATCTTGGGGAAGACCGCTTCCGGGTCTTTGGCGTCGAACTTGATCAGGCCTTTGTATTCCCGATCAGGGATGGGTAGGACGTCACGTCCTCTTTTTGTCATTTTGCCTTCCTTTCTTGTTGTTAGGACTGCCATGTGTTTTTGCTTTCGTTTGTCATTTTTCTGCTCCTTTTCTACTTGGAGGACAGCCAGTCGGCAACTTGCAGTTGCTTGCCGGTGGTTGTCCTTGGTCCTTTACGGCCCGCGATAGAACGATGCATCCCTGCGCCGCGCCGCGCCGGCGGCGTAGGCCGAGATGTCGGCCAGGACGGCCAGGCCCAGCCACAGCCAGTCCAGGCCAATGACCGGGTAGATCAGCGTGAACATCAGCGTCGTCCACGGCAGGAAGATCAGGCCCAGCAGGGCCCAGAACCAGGAGCCGCCGAACGCCGCTGTGACCTTGAGCCGACCCCAGGGGATCAGCCAGTAGATCAGGAAGGC
>JASFHU010000209.1:0-7142 GCA_050123055.1 Anaerolineae bacterium | reverse complement strand
CTCCACCCGCTCTACTCCGTGGCTGGTAATGAAACCATCCTGGCAGATAGCCACGGGCAGTAGCACATCGGGATGCTCGCTGATCCGAACCGCCTGGATCAAGTTGTCGTAAGCCTCCTGGCCGCTTTCCGAAAAGAGGATGATCCAGCCACTATCGCGCATGCCCATCACGTCGGCATGATCGCAGTGGATGTTGATCGGCCCAGACAGGGCCCGGTTGACCAGGCTCATCACGATGGGGCAGCGACTGGAGGCGGCGACATATAGGATCTCCCACATCAGGGCCAGACCGGCGGAGGAGGTGGCGGTCATGACCCGCGCGCCGGCCGCCGATGCGCCCACGCAGGCGCTCATGGCGCTGTGCTCGCTCTCCACCGTGACAAACTCGGTGCTGACCAATCCGTCAGCCACAAAGTCGGCCAATTTTTGCACAGTCGAGGTCTGCGGGGTGATGGGATAGGCAGCCACCACGTCGGGGTCGATCTGGCGCATGGCGGTGGCAACGGCTTCGTTCCCGGATAGCGCTTCGTAATGGCTCATCGTTCCGCTCCTCGTGGCTCCTCGATCATGCGAATGCAGAGGCGCAGGTCATCTTTGCCCAGTTCTCCCGCCGCCTGGCGCATCACCTTGGCGTTGACCGGACAGACGGCGGCACAGATCCCGCAGCCCTTACAATGATCCAAGTCAAAGCCCACCATCCTCTCATTTTCGGCATCCACCAGGATGCTAGAGTCGGGGCAGTATAGCCAACACAGGAAACAGTGGGTACATGCGCCCTCCCCCCAGACCGGCCGGAAGGCGCGCCAGTCGCCGGTGTGATAGTCCACCGAGTTTCCCGCTTCCAGGATCATCCCACCTATGGGCATGTCCCGCCAACTCGTCGATCCCATCTGCTCCTCCTAACCCTCTCGTACTTCTTGCGCAGCGCGCTCCATGGCCCGGACGTTGGCCTCGACGGCCAGTGGCGGTAGTTTCTTGCCAAACCAGGCTCGCAACTGCCCGGCGACCTGCTGGATGCCGAAAAGACCGGTGGCTTGGGCCAGGGCACCCAACATGGGCGTGTTGGTGATCTCCCGGCCCACCTCCTCAATGGCGATGTGGCTGGCATCCACGGTAAAGACCTTGCCTGTGCCATAGCCGACAGCCTCCCGTGCCTCGCCGGGGGCCAGCGGCGTATTGACAACCAATGTGCCACCCACGTCCAGCCCATCTGCAACCCTGACCGTACCCAGGAGCGTGGGATCGAGCACCACTACGACACCAGGATTCTCAATCTGAGAATGAATGCGGATGGGCTGGGAACTCAGCCGCGTAAAGGCCCGGATCGGTGCCCCCATCCTCTCCGGCCCATAGTCTGGGAAGGTCTGAAAGTACCAATCGTTCGTCAAGGCCATCTCGGCCAGCAGCTTGCCCGCCGTGACCACCCCTTGACCTCCACGTCCGTGCCAGCGGATCTCCACCAGTTCATCCACAGGTTCAGCACTCCTCTCCGATGATTCACCAACAGCAGTCAGAGCAGATGCGGTATTCGG
The DNA here is from genome assembly GCA_050123055.1 of Anaerolineae bacterium. GTDB lineage: Bacteria > Chloroflexota > Anaerolineae > JAAYZQ01 > JAAYZQ01 > JASFHU01. The sequence continues at coordinate 5,610 of JASFHU010000209.1, read as the reverse complement.
CCGCGTTGTCGGGGGCCAGGCTCGCATCCACAGCTTGGTCTCCATTGTAACCCACATTCTCCAAGCTGGCAAAGAAGCCAGGCCAACCTTTGACCCCCTTGCAGGGTGCCAGGCGCAGGTAGTACGCCCTTTGTTGGCGGTGATCACGAGTTATACACACCGTCGGCTTTTTGCTTGGGTTGCACCCGGCCGCAAGCGATGGTATAATCGCAACAGGTCTGAAGAGGAGGTGCAACGATGAGTACGTGGGATCGGATACGGGCTTTGTGGCGGTCGCTCTTTCCGCCTGAGGAAGTGCCAGAGCCCGTTCTGGGGCCCCGCCCCCGTGTCCTGCTGATCACCTTCAACCCCATCATCGGTTCGGAGGGTGGGAAGAAACTGACGCAGGTCCTGGGCTGGCGCGATGCAGACGAGCTGTGCGCAGGCTATATCGCCGACCTTCGCGAGTGCAGCAAGGGTTATGTCAACTATCAAATCGTGGAACGGATCGAGGTCGACGAGTGGCCGGTGAAGGAGGATGGCTTTCGCTACAATGACGACAGTTTTTTGCGTTCCTGGCGGAGCAAAAGCGGCTTTCACACGCCAGACACGGCCGATTACGATGCCCTCATCGACGAATTCGACATGGTCAAGCGGGTCGAGGCAAACCTGATCGACGAAGTGTGGATGTTTGCCTTCCCCTACGCCGGGTTCTACGAATCGCGTATGGTGGGGCCGGGCGCCTTTTGGTGCAACGCGCCAGCCATGCCACGCACCGATGTTTCGCGCCGATTTGTGATCATGGGTTTCAACTATGAGCGTGGCGTAGGCCCCATGCTGGAATCTTTCGGGCATCGCGTCGAGTCGATCCTGCACTACACCTGGCGCCACCAGCGCGGCCGGGATAACCTGTGGGAGCAGTTCATCCTCTACGACCAGAAAGCGCCGGGGAAGGCCAACTGCGGCTGGATGCACTATGCGCCCAACAGCCTGACCGACTATGACTGGGGCAACACTACCAAGGTGTTGAGCAACTGCGACGACTGGCTAAACTTTCCCAACTTTCAGGGCAGCACCCGCTGGGTCGACTGCTCCGACTGGGGGAACGGCAATATGCGCGCCCACCACAAGTGGTGGTACGAGCGCCTGCCCAACGCGCCGGGCCACACGCGGGGCATCTCGAACAACTGGTGGTCGTACGGGGTGGATCCCAATGCCGTCGAATAGGCATCAGCCTGCCGCGGCGAGCGCCGGGATGTTCGAAAGCAGAGGACCCGGCGTTCTCTGCGGGCTTGGAAGGAGCGTGTCGTGCCCAAGATTCTGAGCGCGCCGCGGATGGCCCGTTGCATCGGCTGTGACTCGTGCATGCTGGCCTGCGCGCGCATGATCTACAAAAGTTACTCGCCCCACAAGAGCGCCATCCAGATCCGCAGCCGGGGCGGGGTGATGGGCCGCATGGTGGCCAACATCTGTACCGCCTGTGCCGAGCCGGTGCCCTGCGTGGAGGTGTGCCCGACGGACGCGCTGACGACGCGAGCCGGGGATCGGGGCATGGTGTACCGCAAGGCCGAGTGCATCAGTTGCTACAAGTGCGTTGAGGCCTGTCCTGTCCGGGTCATCGGCTGGGACGAGGAAGAAAGCAAACCCATCGTCTGCATCTTTTGCGGGCAGTGCGCGCGCTTCTGCCCCCACGATTGCCTGGAGATGGTCGAAGTGGAGGTGAGCTGATGCTAAACGCCAGCTTCATCCGCATCCTCCACCTGGACCTGACCACGGGCGAGAGCCGCGTCGAGGACCGGGCCGATCTATACGACGCCACCCTGGGCGGGACCGGCACGGCCATGCGCCTGCTAGGCGAGGCGGTCCACGACGACCGGCCGCCCTTGGACCCGGCCCAGCCGGTGATATTTGCCATCGGCCCGCTGACGACGATCTTTCCGGTGGTGACCAAGGCGGTGGCCACCTTCCGCTCGCCACTGACGGGCGAATATGGCGAGAGCCACGCCGGCGGGCAGTTTGCTTCGGCGCTGCGCTACGCGGGCTATGACGTGCTGGTCATCACCGGAGCGGCAAAGCGGCTGGTCTACCTGGTGATCGACGGCGAGCGGGTCGAGATCCGCGCTGCCGATGCCATGGCCGGCATGAACGTCATCGAGACGGGGCGGATCATCCGCGACCAGATCGAGGGGGCCGGCCACCGGAGCATCGCGCGTATTGGGCCAGCCGGCGAGGCGCGTCCTGGACGCGCTGGCATCGCCTACGCCAACCTGAACGTCGACACCTTCCGCCATTTTGGCCGGCTGGGCCTGGGCGCGGTCCTGGGCAGCAAGAACCTGAAAGCCATCGCCGTCATCGGCCAGCAACAGATCGACCTGCCGGAGGACAGCCGCGCATACAAAAAGGTCTATACCGAGGTCTATGACCGGGTACTCCACACCGACGCCATGGCCAAGTATCACGAGCTGGGCACCCCGGCCAACGTCCTCCCCCTGAATGAGCTGGGGGCTCTGCCCACCTACAACGTCCGCCAGGGCTTTTTTGGGCGGGCGGACGAGATCAGCGGCGAGGCGTTTGCCGAGGAGGAGCTGATCACCAAGCGGGCCTGCGCCGGCTGCCAGATCGGCTGCATCCACGTGGCCCTCTACCGCCGCCCCTTTGCCCCCGGCTGGGAGTATGAATCGACCATGGTGGCCTACGACCACGAGCTGATCTACGCCGTCGGCTCGCTGCTGGGCGTAGGCGATCGGCCCGACGTGCTGCGCCTCATCGAGGATATCGACAAAGCGGGGATGGACACGATCTCGTGCGGCACGGCCCTGGCCTGGGCCACCGAGGCCATGGAGCGGGGCGCCGTCACACCGGAGCAGTTTGACGGGATCGACCTGCGCTGGGGCGATGCCGAGCGCTACGCCCAGGGGATCGCAGCCATCGTCCGCGGCGAGAGCGAATTGGGTCTCTGGCTGGGCCGGGGAGAGGTGGCCACGGCGCGGCACTTTGGCGGGCTGGAGTACGTGGCCGCCGTTGGCGGCCAGGGGATCGCCGGCTACTGGACCGGCTACGGACACGTGCTGGGCCACCTGCTGGGGGCGCGCCACTCGCACCTGGACAATGCCGGCTATAGCATCGACCAGAAGCTAGAGCCCTATACCGACGAGGCCATCGTCGACCGCATCATCGCTGACGAGGCGGAGCGGATCGTCCAGACCAGCATCGCCATCTGCCTCTTTGCCCGGGGCGTGTACGACTTGGAGACGATCAGCCGGGCGCTGGGCAGCGTGGGCATCGAGCGTTCCGCGGACGAGCTACGGTCCATGGGCCAGCGACTGTACTGGGAGCGGGTGCGGCTGCGGGAGCGGCTGGGCTTCCAGGCCCGGGCGGAGGATGTCCCCAAGCGGTTCTTCGAGACGCCGACGCCGCGAGGCCAGCTCGAGCCGCACCGGGTGGCGCACATGCTAGAGATCTACCAACAGCGGCGGGCTGCAGCAGCCGGATAGTGTTTCGCGCCATGCGCCCATTGCTGGGCACATGGCGCTCCTACCATCGAAGGAGACTCATATGCGTCGCAAATGGCTTGGCCTGTTGCTGGGGATTGTGGTGGCGCTACTCGCCGTCTACGTCATATTGTCGCTGCTGGCCCGGCCGGCCGGCGAACATCCCTTCTTTGCCCAGTTCGAGCAGCGGCCGCTGGTCATGGCCCACCAGGGCGGCAATGGCCTGTGGCCGGACAACACGCTCTTCGCCTTTGAGCGGGCGGCGGCCATGGGCGTCGACGTGCTAGAGATGGACCTCCACAGCACGGCCGATGGGGTGCTGGTGGTGATGCACGACGACACCGTGGACAGGACCACCAATGGCAGCGGCGCCATCCAGTCTCTCACCCTGGAAGAGATCAAGGCCCTGGATGCGGGCTACCACTGGTCGGCCGACGAGGGCCAGACCTTCCCCTACCGCGGGCAGGGGATCACGGTCCCGACGTTGGTGGAGGTATTTGCTGCCTTTCCCGACGTGGCGCTGAACATCGAGATCAAGCAGGCGGAACCACCGCTGGTCGAGCCCTTCTGCCAGTTGATCCGCCAGTATGGGATGAGCGAGCGGGTATTGGTGGCCTCGTTCCACCAGGAGACGGTCGAGGACTTCCGGCAGGCGTGCCCCGAGGTAGCGACCTCCACCGGCGAGGGAGAGGTGATCGCGCTGTTTGCGCTGAGCAAGCTGTTGCTGGAGGCGACCTACGAGCCTGCGGCCCAGGCGGTGCAGGTGCCGGAACGCAGGAGCGGCCTGCACGTGCTGACGCCCCGTTTTGTGGATGCGGCCCACGGCCGTGGCCTGGAGGTGCACGCCTGGACCATCAACGAGACCCCCGACATGGAGCGCCTGGTGGCACTGGGGGTGGATGGGATCATCACAGATTATCCGGACCGGCTGATGGAAGTGCTGGGCTGGGCTGAGCCGCGCTGAAGGATTGGCATCTGCCAAGGGATCCAGGATTGACGACCGCTCCGCTCTGGCGCTTCCAAGCAAAGGTACTCAACAGATGGCGGGTGGGAGCGCAGGCCCGCTCGCGTAGCACCGAGTTGCCAGGAACTTGCACCTGACGTCCAGTGGTGGTAGAACAGGGCAGCAAATCGAGTGGAGATTTACCTCAAATGGCGGGAATTCTTTCCCCGATTTCTGTGGCGCGGCGGCTTTGCCAGACTGCCCCTCCTTTAGTCGCTTCCAGACGCAAGCGTCTCTGCCAGCCACCGCTCTGCAGCCGCCATCGCGTCCAGTGTCGCTCTGCCCAGCGTATCCTGGGCCAGGAAAACGTCTTCCTCAGGAATGTTCTCGAACGTTTCCGTCTTGGCGAGCTGTTCCATCACATGCTCCGAGACCCCAGCAAGCATTAGCTTTCCGCCGTTGGCCTGCAACTGTTGCGCATATCGCTCCAGCACCTGGATGAACGTACTGCCGATCTGGGAGCGCCCGCGCAATCGCAGAATGGCCACTGCCCTCTGAGCGTCGCCCACGTCTGGCAGGCGGGCCTGCAAGGTATACGCCCCGGAAAAGAAGAGACTGCCCCACACGTGCAGGACGGTGATGGAATCGTCGCTCAACTGGGCGGGCGCCGGCCGTTCGTCGAACAGACCATCCTCCCGTCGCAACACCTCCCTGACCTCGATATCACTGGATGCCCTAACCACGTATACCAGGATTGACAGGGCTACGCCCAGAAACACCGCCCACTGTACGGGCAGAATCAGGGTGGCGATCAACGTGAAGAGCATGATTAGCCGCGGGCCAATGCCCACATCCCACACATCGGCGATGCGCGCCCGGTTGATGGTTTCCAGACCAGCGACGATCAGCAGCGCGGCAATGGCGGGTTCTGCTACCAGCTCGACTAGATTGCCAAAGAGTAGGACAAGCACGAGAAAGATAAGTCCGGCAAACACATTGGTCCAGCGCGATAGGGCCCCGGAGCTCATGCTCAGCGCTGTCCCGGCCAGCGAGCCGCCTACCGGCAGCCCCTGGAAAAAGCCAGTGATGGTATTGCCAATCCCCTGTCCAAGAAAATCCCGTGAGGCGTCCGGATAGTCGCCATCAGGATTGGGGACATTCTGGCTCACGCCTGCTGCCTGAATCAGGCCGATGAGG
>JASFHU010000208.1:0-7161 GCA_050123055.1 Anaerolineae bacterium | reverse complement strand
CGGCGAGCATTCTCGCTGCAGTGGTACCCATCATGGCGCTGAATAGACATCTCGATGGAGCAGCCGGAAGTCCTTTGACATACGGTGATAATCTTGGTATAATGAAGAGTGGAGATAAGATGACAACTATGATGAATTTGCTTCTGATCCGCCATGCCGTGAACGATTGGGTAGGTGACCGGTTGGCCGGTTGGACCCCAGGTGTCCATCTCAACAACGAGGGACAGGCTCAGGCGGCCGCCCTGGTCCAGCGGCTGGAAGATGTACCTTTGGCCGCCGTGTACAGCAGCCCGCTGGAGCGAACCCTTGAGACCGCCCACCCGCTGGCTCAGGCCCATGGCCTGACCCTCCAGGTGCGCGCTGGCCTGGGGGAAGCACAGTACGGCGACTGGACGGGCCGCAGTCTGAAAGAGTTGAAGGATGATCAGATGTGGCCGGTGGTCCAGGTCTATCCCAGCGGTGCAAGATTCCCGGGCGGCGAATCGATGCGCGAGGTGCAGGCGCGCATCGTGGCCGATCTCGATACCATCCGTGACGCTCATCCAGACCAGACCGTGGCCGTTTTCTCCCACTCGGATCCGATCAAGATGGCGGTAGCCCACTACACCGGCCTGGCCCTGGATCTTTTCCAACGCATCACCATCGATCCAGCCTCGGTGACCGCATTCCTCTTTACCCAATACGGCCCCCGCCTGATCTGCCTGAACCATACCGACCCGTTGCCTTCTTTCAAGATCGAGAAGGTGGAAGGAAGCGAGGAGCAATGAGCATGCCCTACCAAGTCTTTGACTTGAACCCTGTCGACAGGCTCACGACCGATGCCATTGGCGAGCCGGGAAAGCGGGTGTTCTATATCCAGGCCCGTAAGGGTCATCAGCTGGTCACCGTCATCTGCGAAAAGGAACACGTGGCTGCCCTGGCCATGGCCATCGATCAAGTACTGCTATCCCTGGCCGATGATGATGCCGATGCCGTCGTCGAGCCCGATCCAATCATCAACGAGGGTATGGATCTCGAATACCCGCTGGAACCGGTCTTTCGCACGGGGCGGGTGAACATGGGATACGATCAGGTCAGCGAGATGTTGGTCATCATCGCCTACGAACTGGTGGACGAAGTCGACGAAGACCTGGCCTCCGTAGCCCGCTTCTGGGCCACGCAGGCTCAGATGCGCGCCTTCAGCATCCATGGCCAGGAAGTGGTTGAGGCTGGACGGCCCATTTGCGCCATGTGCGGTGAACCGATCGATCCCGAGGGTCATTTCTGTCCCCGCAAAAACGGCGACCGGACGTGACACAGCCAGAACCGAGAACTATTGCCCTGACTGCGGACCGCATCCTAACTCTGCTCTCCAGCGGCGAGATCGAGGTCGAGGGCCTCATCCCCTGGAGTTCAAACGCCACGCTGTTGGTCACCGTCCGCGACGAGGAGCTGTCCTCGCTGGCCATCTACAAGCCCCAGGGCGGCGAGAACCCGCTGTGGGATTTTCCCTACGGCACCCTGGGCATGAGGGAGGTGGCCGCATACCTGGTGTGCGATGCCCTGGGCTGGGGGATGGTCCCGCCAACGGTTCTCCGCCAGGGGCCCCACGGACTCGGCTCGGTCCAGTTCTTCATCCATGCCCAAGATGAGGCCCACTATTTCACCATCCAGGATGACCCGCACTATGCCGGCGATCTGATGCGCTTGGCGGCCTTTGACGTGGTTGCTAACAATGCCGACCGCAAGTCGGGTCACTGCCTGCTTGACCACGAGGGACGCCTGTGGGCCATCGATAATGCCCTCACCTTTCACAACGAACCCAAGTTACGGACCGTCATCTGGGATTTTGCTGCCCATCCCCTTCCCGAGGGCGTTCTGGCCGATCTTCAGGCCCTGCAGGGTCTGCTGGTTAACGGCACGCAGCTAACCGAGGCGCTGGATCACCTCTTGAATGAGGAGGAAGTAGCAGCCCTTCGCCACCGCCTGCGCCGGCTGATCGAGACTGCCCACTTCCCCGAGCCAGGACCTGGCCGTGTAGTCCCCTGGCCACTCGTCTGACGGAAGGAAGTTCTGGCAGTTTACTCAGTCACGGTATGCCCCACATCTGTTTGACCGTCTCAAGGCTTCTGTGATATACTGCCCCTCGTCCATCATGCCGCCGTCGCCGGCCTGGTGGGAGGTCGGGGGGAGTGGTGATGCGCCTGCCCGACTGCGCTTTCTGGTTGTCCCAAAGTACCTTTCGGAGGGCTATCTGTGTGGCTGGTAACGTAACCGTAGTCGTCGGCGCCCAGTGGGGCGATGAGGGCAAGGGCCGTGTGGTCGATTATCTGGCTGCTCAGGCCGGCATGGTGATCCGCTTCCAGGGAGGCGACAACGCCGGCCATACCGTGGTCAACGAGCATGGACGCTTTGCCCTGCACCTGATTCCCTGTGGCATCTTTTATCCCCATGTTCGCTGCTTGCTTGGTCCGGGGACGGTGGTCAACCTGGACACCGTGGCCCAGGAGCAGGCGGAGCTCCAGGCCGCAGGCGTCGACACCAGCAACCTATGGGTCGACGTCCGTGCCCACCTGATCTGGCCCTACCACCGCCTGCTGGATGGCGCCGAGGAGGATCGACGGCAGCGGGAGGCTGGGGATGGCGAGGCAATGGGCACCACCCGCCGGGGCATCGGCCCCGTCTATGCCGACAAGCACGCCTACAACGGAATCCGGGCTGGAGATCTGCACCATCCCGATCTGCTGCGCCAGCGCCTGGAGTTGGTACTGCCCATCAAGAACCGCCAGCTCGCCTATTATGGGCTGAAACAGTTCAGCGTGGACGAGTTGATGGACCAGGCCTCTGCCTGGAGGGTACGGCACGGAGATCAGATCGTGGATAGCCTGCCCTGGGTGCGCAACGCGGTCCAGGGCGGCCAGCAGGTCCTGCTGGAAGGCCAGCTTGGTATCGGCCGCGACGTCAACTGGGGCATCTATCCCTACACCACCGCCTCGTCGCCCACGTCGGGCGGGGCCTGCGTCGGCGCTGGTATCCCACCCCGGGCCATCGATCAAGTCATCGGCGTGGTCAAGGCCTATTCCACCTCCGTGGGTGGCGGACCCTTCCCCACCGAGCTCCACGACGAGTATGGCGCCATGCTCCAGGAGGTTGGTCGCGAGTTTGGCGCCACCACTGGCCGGCCCCGCCGCTGCGGCTGGTTCGACGGCGTGGCCATCGGTTATGCCAGCTACATCAACGGCTTTACCGGCATCGCCATCACCAAGCTCGATGTCCTCGACCAGTTTGAAGAGATCAAACTCTGCACCGGTTACCGCCTCGGTAAAGAGGTCCTCGACTACGTGCCTGATACCGCAACCCAGGCCCTGGTCGAGCCGGTTTACGAGACCTGGCCCGGCTGGCAGGCCGATACCAGCGGCTGCCGTGCCTGGGACGAGCTGCCCGAGGCCGCTCGCGCCTACCTGCGCCGTGTCGAGGAGCTGGCGGGCGCGCCCATCCAATTTGTTTCTGTCGGCCCTGAACGCTCGCAGATGGTCATCGTCTGAGCCGAGGATCGCGCACCGGGCAGCCAGGAACGATCTTGCGCGAAAAGAGGGTCTAGGTTATGATAGGGTCATACCTCGAGGAGGGTTGAAGATGAGCGTCTCTGCCATGACCGTTCCCACAGATGCGGGTGCCGGGCGCCCCTGGCTGCGGAGTCGCGGGTGGGACCTGTTCTTTATCTCCCTGAGCGTCATCCTCGTCGCGGCACCCTATGCCATTTATCCAGTCGCGCCAGCAGCGGGGGCAGTTGGAGAATTCGCCCTTTGTCAGCGCCTAGTTGAGATTGCGCCGGCTGGAGTACAGGCGGGGATTCTGCCGGCCGCGCCTTGTCACTGAGCATGTCCAATGGAGCAAAACACCATCCGTGACCTGGGAAACGGCCTGATCCTCCGCAGGTCCACCGTCGCCGACACCGAAAAACTGGTGACGTTTCATGGCAACTTGCACGGCGAGCCTGGCATGGAAGAGCCAGAAGAGTACGTGGCCAGTTGGGTTCGGGACCTGATGAGGGGTGATCACCCCACCTTTGGCGTAGGCGATTTCACCATCGTCGAGGATACGCACAGCGGGGCCATCGTCTCCTCCCTGTGCCTGATCTCGCAGACCTGGACCTATGGCGGCATCCCCTTTGGCGTCGGGCGGCCTGAATTGGTGGGCACACTACCCGACTATCGCCATCGTGGGCTGATCCGTGCCCAGTTCGAGGCCATCCACCGCTGGAGCGCCGAGCGCGGCGAACTGGTTCAGGCCATCACCGGTATCCCCTACTTCTACCGGCAGTTTGACTACGAGATGGGGTTGACCCTGGGCGGCTCGCGCCTGGGATACAGGCCCCTGGTGCCCAAGCTCGAGGAGGGCCAGGAGGAGCCCTATCGCCTACGCCCGGCAACAGAGGTCGATCTGGCTTTTATCACCCAGGTGTATTTAAGTAGCACTGGGCGCTACCCGGTGGCCTGCGTCTGGGACGAGGCACTATGGCGCTACGAGCTGGCCGGAAAGAGGGAGAAAAATGTCAACCGCAGAGCCCTGAGCCTGATCGAAACGGCTGCGGGGGAGCCGGTGGGATTCTTGGCCCACTCGACCCGTCTCTGGAAGGACCAGGTTTCAGTCATGCTCTACGAACTGCAAGCGGGCGTCTCCTGGCTGGCTGTTACGCCCTCTGTGGTACGCTATCTGTGGCAAATGGGTGAAGCGTGGGCGGCGAAGGAGCCAAAGCAGGAGGTGGAGCGCTTTTCCTTCGAGTTGGGAGCGGAGCACCCCGTCTACCGGGTCTGCCAGCAAAGACTCCCCTTGGCGCACAAGCCTTACGCCTGGTACGTGCGAGTGCCCGACCTGCTTGGCTTCCTCCGTCATATCGCCCCTATGTTGGAGCAACGGCTAGCCGAGTCTCCCCTGGCGGGGCACAGCGCCGAGACCAAGATCAATTTCTACCGGCACGGCCTCCGCATGTCCGTCAAAGGTGGCAAGATCGCTGCCATAGAGCCATGGAAACCAACTCCCGAGAAGGCCGGCGACGCCGCCTTTCCCGACCTCACCTTCCTGCAATTGCTCTTTGGCTACCGTTCGCTGGAAGAATTGGACCACGCCTTTGCCGACTGCTGGACATCTGGCGATCAAGCCCGAATCCTGCTGGAATCCATCTTTCCCAAAAAACCATCCAGCGTCTGGGCCGTATCCTGACATGGTTTGCCTGCTGCCCGCGGTCCTGGTATAATGCTCGCTGTTGCCGCAACCAAGGCCCGACACTGATCGAGCCACAGCACGAAAGGAAGGACACTATGACCGATCAATCTTACCAACAAACCCGCTGGTCACTCCAGGATCTCTTGCCCGCCATCGAGGGCCCCGAATTCGACCAGGTGCTGGCCAGCCTGGAGGAGACTGTCAGCGAACTGGAAGCCAGCCGTGACAGACTCTCGGCCGACATCCCTGTCGAGGAGTTTCTGCACCTCATGGCCCTGGTGGAACGAATCTCCGTCCTGGCGCGTCGCGTGGGCTCCTATGGCGGTCTTTGGTTCAGCGAGGACACCCAAAACCAGGAGGCCCTGGCTTTCCTTGGCCGCGGACAGAAGCTACTGACCGACGTGCAGAACCGGACCCTGTTCTTTGATCTGTGGTGGAAGGAATTGGAGGACGAGGCGGCCGAACGGCTGTTGGCCGCCAGTGGTAAGAATACCTACTACCTGGAGACCCTGCGCCGGTTCAAGCCCCACACCCTCTCCGAGCCGGAGGAAAAGGTTATCAACCTCAAGGACGTCAATGGCATCGATGCCCTCCTGACTGTCTATGAGATGATCACCACCGGCTTTGCGTTCAAGGTCGAGATCGACGGCGAGCTCAAGGAGCTGACGCGCGACGAGCTGATGGTCTATGCCCGCGACCCGAGGCCCGAGGTGCGGGCCGCCATCTACCAGGAACAGTTTCGCGTCTATGCCGAGCAGGGCACCATCCTCGGCCAGATCTACCAGCACGCCGTCCGCGACTGGGCCAGCGAGAACCTCTCGCTGCGCAATTTTGCCTCGCCCATTTCGGTCCGCAACCTGCGCAACGACGTCCCCGACCCCGCGGTGGACGTTCTGCTCGAGGTCTGCCGCCAGAATGCGGCCCTGTTCCAGCGCTATTTCCGGCTCAAGGCCGGCTGGCTGGGGTTGGATAAGCTACGACGCTACGACATCTATGCACCCCTCAGCACCTCAGACAAGACCTATCCCTTTGCCGAGGGGGCCGAGATGGTGCTCGACAGCCTCCACGACTTTTCGCCTGCGCTGGCCGCCCATGCCCGGCGCGTCTTTGTCGAAGGCCACCTCGACTCGGAGATCCGCCCGCGCAAGTCCGGGGGCGCGTTTTGCGCCAGCCCCCTGCCAGATCTCGCGCCCTGGGTGCTGGTCAACTATAACGGCAAGGCGAACGACGTCGCAACCCTGGCCCACGAGCTGGGCCACGCCGTCCATGCCCTGATGGCCAGCGAGCATTCGGTGCTGACCTTCCACTCCTCCCTGCCCATGGCCGAGACCGCCTCTGTCTTTTCCGAGATGCTGCTCCTCGAGCGACTGCTGGGGGAGGAAACGGACCCGGCCGTGCGGCGCGACATCCTGGCCCGCTTTGTGGATGATAGCTACGCCACCGTGATGCGCCAGGCCTATTTTGTCCTCTTTGAGCGCGAGGCCCACGCCTTGATCGAGGAGGGCCAGACCACCGACTACCTGTCGGAGCGATACCTGGCCAACCTGCAGGAGCAGTTCGGCGATGCCGTGGAATTGAGCGACGAGTTCCGCTGGGAATGGGTCTCCATCCCCCACATCTACCGGACGCCCTTTTACTGCTACGCCTACAGCTTTGGGCAACTGCTGGTTCTGGCCCTGTACCGCCAGTTCGAAACCGAAGGGCAGAGCTTTATCCCCAAGTACCTCAGGATCCTGGCCTATGGCGGTTCCAAGAGCCCGGCCGAGATCCTGGACGAGGCCGGCATCGACCTGGCTGCGGCCGACTTCTGGCAGGGCGGGTTCGACGTCATCGCCGGCATGATCGACGAATTGACCACCCTGGCGTAGCCCTTATCCGAAAAAGCTCTAGCCCTCGTCCGCTCGGCTGAGCTCACGACGAAGCCTCGAGGGCGGAGCCCCCCCCCAAGGCAGGGGG
>JASFHU010000207.1:0-7174 GCA_050123055.1 Anaerolineae bacterium | reverse complement strand
GGTGGAGCGACTTTTGGATCTCTACCACTTTCCCGAAGGGACGCAGGTACTGGATGGTGGCACGCTGGCCCTGGACCTGTTACCCTACGTGGAGGACGCTGACCGGATGGTGGTGATCGATGCCGTAGACATGCGGGCCGAGCCGGGGACGGTCGTCCGCATCACGGACGAGGAGGTGCCCACCTTCCTGAGCGTCAAAGTGTCGCCGCACCAGATGGGGTTGGCGGATATCCTTTCCGCCGCCCGATTACGAGGTCTCTCTCCCGGCGAATTGGTGTTGTGGGGCGTGCAGCCAGAGGTGATGGACACGACGCTGGAACTGTCGCCGCCCGTCGCCGCCCAGGTAGACGTCCTGGTGGATGGAGTATTGGCGGATCTGAGCCAGTGGGGCATTGAGCCCACCGGGAGGGGAGAGCGCGGATGAAATACGAAGACAAGCGCGAGAGTGGACTGGTAGATGGAGGGAGGGTTGCGATGAAGCTATCGCGAAGGGAGTTCCTGAAACTATCAGGCGCCGGCCTGGGCGCTTCAGTTGCTGGAGGTGCCTTGGCGCCGGCGGTGATGGCGCAGGATTCCGAGAATGCGCTGGGGATCCTATACGATCCCTCCAAGTGCATTGGCTGCCGGGCCTGCCAGATGGCGTGCAAGCAATGGAACGAGTTGCCAGCGGAGAGCAACGATGCCCAGGATCTGTGGGAGACACCGCTCGGCCTGTCGGCCATCACCTGGAACATCATAAAGCTAAGGGCAGAGAGCGAGCCCAGAACACGATTCTTTAACTATCAGTGCATGCACTGTGCGGACGCGGCCTGTGTGACGGCCTGTCCTTCCGGGGCGCTGTTCAAGGACGAGAACGGCTTTACGGCCTACGATCGCTCAAAGTGCATCGGCTGCGGCTATTGTACCCAATGGTGTCCCTATGACGTGCCTGGCCTGGAGTTCAAGAGCCAGATCACTGGGGTGGCCAAGGCGGGCAAGTGCACCTTCTGCCAGGACCGGATCTGGCTGGGGATCGGCGGCCCCTCTTGTGCGGAGCGCTGCCCCGTGGGTGCGCTGGAATGGGGCCCGCGGGCCGAACTGTTGGAGCTGGGCAAGACGCGCGTGGAGGAACTGAAGGCCGAAGGCCTGAGCAGTGCCCGACTGTATGGCGAGACGGAGGCCGCGGGTTTGGGCCGGTTGAGTATCCTGTTCGATGAGCCAAGGGCGTACAACCTGCCCACCGATCCGGTAACGCCGACCACGGCCCGGATATGGCAGGTCATCGTCCAAGCCCTAGGGGGGCTGGCCATCGTCGGCGTCACGCTGGGGGCCTTTTTCGCCTTCTTGTTCAGCCGGGGCAAGATCCAGATGGAGGAGGTAGAATGAGTGTCAGATTACGGGATACGGGTGGTGTTGTTCATATCCGCTGGATCCCCAAGTACACCTTCTTGGAACGTCTTGGACATTGGGTCCATGCTGCGGCCTACATTCCCCTGGCCTTCACCGGCTTTCTGATCTTTGCCCCTCTGCTCAAGGGGCTGGTCCAGGGTGATTGGGGAACGGCGCTGCGGGTGACCCATCGCTTCTTTGCCGTGATATTTGGCCTCATGCCCATCGTGTATATCATCCTGCAGCCCCGGCGGTTCATAATGAATGTGCAGGAGAACTTTCGCTTTGGCAAGGAGGATATCGGCTGGGTCAAGGCCGCAATCCCCTACTACCTGATGGGCCGGCATGTGGACATGCCGCCGCAACCCCGGTTCAATACGGGTGAGCGACTGAATGCGGCGGCCATCATGGTCGGCTATGTGCTCTTTGGGATCACCGGCCTGCTGATGTGGTTCGGCAAAGGCATCATCCCCAACTGGATGTTCGGCCTGTCGGTAGTCATCCACGATCTGACGATGGTCGCTACCTTTTGCATGTTCATCATCCACTTCTTCCTGGCCGTGATGCATCCGCTGATGTGGCAGTCCCTGGTGAGCATGCGCTATGGAGTCATCTCGGAATCCTACGCCCGCGAGCACCATGCTCAGTGGTACTATGGCCGCGAGCGGGCCATGGAGATGTGGGAGGCCCATCGCCAAGAAGCCCGAGGGGAACTCGGGCAGGCCGAAGCCTGAAGCCAGCAACCAGGTGCATCGGCGGCAGCGATGGGCAGACGCCCCGGGCTATGGGCGTCCGCCCCGGGTTATAGGCGTCGTGTAGTCACAGATCCGGTCTGACTTGGTGGTACTCAAGACCTGTGGTACACTGTCGCAGAACCGGGCAAGTCGCGATGCTTGAGCGCCTGCCCTGGAATCCGTCAAGTGGAGAGGGAAACCTATGTGTTTGGCGATCCCAGCCAAGATCATCTCGATCGATGGTACCAACGCCGAAGTTGAGATCGGCGGGGTAGGGCGCACCATCAGCCTGTGGCTTTTGCCTGAGGCCGAGGTGGGCAACTATGTCTACTTGCACGCCGGCTTTGCCATCAGCGTGGTGGACGAAGCCGAGGCATTGGAGAGCTTGAGCTTGCTGCGGGAGCTGGCCGAGACCTATTCGGTGGATGAGCTATTCTACACCACCGGCGACCTGCCCCAGCGTTCCAGCGAGCCTTAGCCTCAGACATAGTACTGCTTCAATCCGAAGACGACGACAGGCCAGGACAAAGTCCTGGCCTGTCCTTTTTTGCTCCTCTCCCCATGCCCCACGTGAATCGAAAGGTGCTCTGGCTTGCCGCTGTGCGAGGGATCTATCGGGCGGAAAACGGAACCTTGTGGGCTGTCTCCTCGTCTATGATTTGGGGTTGCAGATCAACCTCAAAGGAGGAGTAGCAAATGAACGGCAAACGAATCCCAGCGCTGAGTGGAATCCTGGTACTCCTGGCCCTGTTGCTCAGTCCAACGGTCCCGGTCCTGGCCGACGGGATCGTCATCCCCATTCCGCCTCCCGACGTACCCATCGTGGAGGTGCCCTACTTGACCATCAAGTACCACCGGGTCACGGTCACCATCGAGGACCAGGTGGCAACGACCCGCGTCGACCAAGTCTTTGTCAACGAAAGCCGGTTCGAGGTCGAGGGCACCTACATCTTTCCCCTGCCCGAAGAGGCGACGATCAGCGAGTTCGCCATGTGGGTAGACGGCGAAAAGCTGGACGGCCAGGTGCTGGAGCGGGACGAGGCACGCCGCATCTACGAGGACATCGTCCGGAGCCGTCGCGATCCGGCCCTGCTGGAGTACGTGGGCCGCGACGCCTTCCAGGCGAGTATCTATCCCATCCCGCCGCGTGGCGAGCGGCGCATCGAGCTCGAATACAGCCAGGTACTAGAGATGGACAACGGCCTGGTCGAGTATGTCTACCCCCTCAACACAGAAAAGTTCTCGCCCCGGCCGCTGGAGGAGGTGGTGGTCAATGTCACCATCCGCAGCAAAGAGCCGCTAAAGGCCATCTACAGCCCCAGCCACAAAGTGGACATTGTGCGGCGGGGCGATCACAACGCCGTGGTGGGTTATGAGGAAGTTGGGGTCCGGCCTGACCGTGACTTTGTGCTCTACTACACCGTCTCGCCCGAGGACGTGGGCCTCAACCTGCTGAGCTACAAGCCGGACCGGCGGGGCGATGGCTTTTTCCTGATGCTGGCCGCCCCCAAGGTGGAGCTGGACTCGCAGCAGGTGATCGCCAAGGACGTGATCCTGGTCCTCGACGTGTCGGGTTCGATGCGCGGCGAAAAGATCGAGCAGGCCAAGGAGGCGCTCAACTATGTGTTGGATGACCTGCACGACGAGGACCGCTTCAACATCATCGCCTTTAGCACCAGCACCCGCGCCTACGCCCGCGACCTGGTGCCGGCCGACGAGCGATGGGAGGCCCAAGACTTTGTGACGCGCCTGGAGGCCACCGGCTCGACCGACATCAACCGCGCCCTGCTGGAGGCCCTGGATCTGGCTGGCGGGAACGGTGGGGCGGGTGAGCGCCCGGCCATCATCATCTTTCTGACCGATGGCCTGCCCACCGTCGGCGAGGTCGATATCGACCGCATCATCGACAACGTAGGCGATGCGGCGCCACGGAACGCGCGCATCTTTCCCTTTGGCGTGGGCTACGACGTGAACACCGCCCTTCTCGACACCGTAGCCGAGAACCACCGCGGGGCCAGCGGTTACGTCCGTCCTGAGGAGTCGATCGACGAAAAGGTTTCGGCCTTTTACGCCAAAGTCAGCACGCCCCTGCTGGCCGACCTGGAGATCGATTTCGGCCGGGTGGAGGTGGAGGACCTCTATCCCTATCCGCTGCCGGACCTCTTTGCCGGGACGCAGTTGGTGGTCCTGGGCCGCTACCGCGACGGCGGGGATACCGAGATCACGCTCCAGGGCGAGGTCAACGGCCAGCCCCAAACCTATCGCTACGACGACGTGCGCTTTGAGCGAGAGGGCGGGCAGGAGTTTATCGCCCGCCTGTGGGCCACGCGCAAGATCGGCTACCTGCTGCAGCAGATCCGGCTCCACGGCGAGCAGGGCGAACTGGTGGACGAGATCGTAGAGCTCTCCATCCGCTACGGCATCATCACCCCCTACACCTCCTTCCTGGTGGAAGAGACCGAGATGGCCCTGCGCGAGGAGGGCCGGGCGCAGATCGTTGAGACCGTCGTCGAGACGGTGGAGGTTGAAAGGGAAGTGCCGATGTCGGGCGAGGCAGCCGTGGACCGCAGCGTCCAGGAGAAGGCCCTGTCCCAGGCAGTGGCGCCAGCCTTAGCGCCGACGATGGCCCCCGGGGTGGCCGGAGTCACGACCGACGAGTATGGCAACCGGATCGATCCAGTACGCTACGTAGGCGACAAGACCTTCGTCCTCCACAAAGATGTCTGGACCGACACGGCTTACGATCCCGACAGGATGACCACGGTACCGGTGAGCTTTGGCAGCGACGATTACTTTGCCCTGGTCGCGGCCCGGCCCGAGTGGGGACGCTACTTTGCCCTGGGCGACCACGTCATCGCCGTCCTGGAGGGCACCGCCTACGAGGTCCGCGAGGGGGAGGCACCGCCGCTAGATGTGCCAGAGGCCGCAGAGCCAGCGACTGAGAAACCACCCACTGAACAGCCACCGGCTGAACAGTCGCCAGATCCTCAGCCAGAGGCCGATGCGCCCGGCAACGCGTTGGAGAGCTTCTGGCAGGCAATCGCGGACCTTGTGAACGACTTTATCAAGTCCTTCGCCAGGTAGTGATCCTATCCCTCGGCCTATCACCAGGGACGAAAATACCCGGTAGAGACGCCCCGCTGGGGCGTCTCTACAAGCACAGGCTGTTTTCAGAGCAACACTAGAGACTGCCCTTGAGTTGTTCCGCTACCTTGCGGGTCATCCCCGGCACAGCGGCCAATTCCTCAACACTGGCAGCACGGATGGCGTCGATGGACCCAAAGTGCTTCAACAGCGCCGACCGCCGCTTGGGACCGATGCCCGGCACCCCATCCAGTTGGGAGATAATGGTCTGCTTGCCCCGCACTTTGCGGTGGTAGGTGACGGCAAAGCGATGAGCCTCGTCGCGGACGCGCTGCATCAGGTAGAGACCTTCGGACGCGCGGGGCAGGCGCACCGGCTCTGAGCGGCCGGCAACAAAGATCTCCTCCTCCTGCTTGGCCAGGCCCACCGTTGGCACCTGGTCGCGCAGGCCGAATTCGTCCAGCACCTCCAGCGCCACGTTGAGCTGGCCCTTGCCCCCATCCACTACCAGCAGGTCGGGCAGCAGCCGCCAGGTCGACTCCTTGCCGCCTGGTGACCGCTCCTTCTGTGCCTCCGGCTCGGTAATGCGGCGGAACCGGCGACGCAGCATCTCCTTCATGCTGGCATAGTCGTCGGTCCCCTCGACGGTACGGATGCGAAAGCGGCGGTAGTCGCTCTTGCGGGGCACGCCCTTGACAAAAACGACCAGCGAGCCGGTCGTAGCCACCCCCTGGGTGGTCGAGATGTCGTAGCCTTCGATGCGGTTGGGGGGCTGCTCCAGGTTCAACTGTTCCTGCAATTCGGCCAGCGCCCGGGCCTGTTTGCCCTCGTCGATCAGCCACTGGGCGCGCAGGTGGGCCAGCGTCTCGGTGGCGTTCTCGGTCGCCATCTCCACCAGGTCCCGCTTGTGGCCCCGCCGCGGCACCTTAAGCACCACCTTGTTGCCCCGCCGGCTACGCAACCACTCCTGGATGACCAGCGCCTCGTCGATCTCGTGGGGCAGCAGGATCTCGGGTGGCACGTAGGCCGCTTCGTCGTAGAACTGCTTGACAAAGGAGGTCACCACGCCGATATCTGACTCCTCAGCCGCACCGTCCAGGACAAAATACTCGCGGCCGATGAGGCGGCCGTGGCGGATGAAAAAGACCTGCACGCAGGCGTCGCCGTCGGCGCGGGCAAAGGCCACCACGTCCTGGTCGGCCATGGCCGCCGAGACGATCTTTTGGCGCTCGATGACGCGGCGGATGGCGTCGAGTTGGTCGCGGTAGAGAGCCGCCTGCTCAAAGTCCCACCGCTCGGCAGCGGCCTGCATCTTGTCTTCCAGGCCGGCCACGATCTCGTCGGCCTTGCCCTCCAGGAAGCGGCACAGGCCGTCGATCATCTCCCGGTACTCCTCCTTGCCCGTAGCGCCGACACACGGCCCCAGGCACAGGCCGATGTCCAGGTAGAGGCAGGCTCGTTCGTCTTGACCGGTGATGGTCCGGCTGCAGGTAAGGTAGGGAAAGACCCGCCGCAGCGTGTGCAGCGTCTGCTGCACCGCCCAGGCCGCGGTAAAGGGGCCATAGTAGCGGGCGCCATCCCGCTCCATGCGCCGCACGATGAGTACCCGGGGAAAGTCCTCCTGCCAGGTGACCTTGATGTAGGGGTAGCGCTTGTCGTCCTTGAGCCGGACGTTGTACTTGGGCTTGTGGCGCTTGATCAGGTTGCTCTCGAGGATCAGGGCCTCCAGCTCGGAGGCGGTGACGATAAAGTCGATGTCGTCGATGCCGGCCACCAGGCGTTGGATCTTGGGGCCGTGGCCGGCCGAGGCGTGGTAGTAGGAGCGCACCCGGGCGCGCAGGTTGACCGCCTTGCCCACGTAGAGGATCGCGCCCTTGGCGTCCTTCATCAAATAGACGCCCGGCTTGGTCGGCAGGGCGTCGAGCTTTTCCTGCAACTGCTCCACCGTGTTGCTGGCCATGGAGACTATTCTAGCACAGATGCAACGA
>JASFHU010000206.1:0-7230 GCA_050123055.1 Anaerolineae bacterium | reverse complement strand
CCGCTGCCTCAGAGTAGAGGGTCATACCATACAGGGCCTGGGTCACCGAATCGTGCAGATCGCGGGCCAGACGCTGGCGCTCTTCCATAACGGCCAACTGCTGGGCCTGCTTGTACAACCGGGCGTTTTCAACGGCGATGGCTGCTTGCTGGGCGAACAGGTTGAGTAGATGCAGGTCGGCCGGGGCGAATTTGCGCTTGGGATCGGTGGTCACGGTCGTAAAGACGCCGACCAGGCGCCCGCCCACCTGAAGCGGTGCCGCCAGCGTAGCCCGGACGTGAAAGTATTCGGCCAGCCCACCGCTCCAAGCCTGGTAATCCTCGATGATCAGCGACTCGCCGGTTTCGGCCACACGTCCCATGGCACCTTCTCCGAGCTTGTGGCGCATCCCGACATAGTCCTTGCCCAGGTTGTAGCTGACGACAATGCGCAACTCCTGGCTCGTCTCGTCATAGAGGCCAAGCTCGCCGCCGGTGGCAGCCAACAGACCAGCCGCGCGCTCGACGATGGCCTTGAGCAGGGCCGACAACCCGAGTTCGGCCGTGATGTCGGTCATGGTCGTGCGCAGTGCATCCAGCTCGTCGGCCCGCTGTCGCTCCGCCTCGAGGAGTTGGGCCTTTTCGATGGCCACTGCCGCCTGATTGGCCAAAGATTGCAGCACGACCACGTCACTCTCGTCAAATGCGTCCAGGCGCCTGCTCTGAACATCGACCACGCCGATGACCCTGTCTTTGGTCCTCATGGGGACGGCCAGCTCAGATCTCGTCTCCGGGATCCCGGGCACAGGGTAGTAGCCTGGTTCTTGACTCACGTCGGGCGCCAGAAGGGGTTCGCCAGAGGCTGCTGCCGAGCCCACAATCGACTGCTGCCCGACCTGCAACCGGATCGGCTCGTGGCTGTGGTCTTCCCAGTAGGGGCCAACCCCCGTTTTGATCACCACCTGGTCTCCCTCTATCAGCCCGATGCCCACCAGATAATAGCCGAGAATCTCGTTGACCCGGAGGGCGAGCTCATCCAGCAATGGGTCCACTTCCGGGATGGTGACGATGTGACGCCCGACCTCACTGATCAGCCGAAACTGCTCCGCCCGGCGATGCTCAGCTTTGAAGAGCTGCGCATTCTCCAGGGCCACGCCAATCTGGTGGCTAATAGAGGTGAGCAACTGCACATCTTGCTCGGTGAACTCGCGAAAATTCTGGGTGACAGCGAAAAGGGTGCCCATCACCCGGTCCTTTGAGCTCAGAGGGACGCAGACCATGGAATGGAAGCCCGCCTCTCGCGTGGCCATTCTGGTGAGGCGCTCGTCGGTGGCCACATCGTTTACCACCAGGGGTTGGCCAGATTGGACCACATACCCGGAAAAGCCCTCGCCCACCCGCAGGCCATCGATCTGCTCGACCTGTTCCGGACTGAATCCCCGATGGGTGGCCATGGACTGGACTCCGGCAGCCTCGTCCAGCAGATAGACGCCGCCACCCTCTGTCTCTGTCACCTGCAAGGTCATATCCAGTGCATCGTCGAGCACTCTTTGCAGGTCCAGGGAACGGCTCACGGCAGCCGAAACGGCATTGATGGCCGCCAACTCCCTGGTACGGTCGGCGACTTGGATCTCTAGCTCGCGGCTGCGCGACTCAACGCTGCGGACTCGGAGCCCATAACCACCGATGGCTCCCCCCACCAACAGGAGGGCGATGATGCCCAGGAACCACCAGGTCCGCCAAAACGGCGGGACGATGGTGACCTCCAGCGAGTACCCCTCCTCATTCCAGACTCTGTCGTTGTTCGAGCCTTTCATTCGCAGGGTATAGGTTCCCCCTGGGAGGTTGGTGTAGCGCCCAAATCGCCTTCCTCCGGCCTCGACCCAGTCCGAATCAAATCCTTCGAGCATATAGGCGTATCGGTTCTTCTCGGGCTGGGCATAGCTGAGCGCCGCAAACTCAAACTCGAAAAAGTTGCGCGGCCAGTCAAAGCTTACCGCCGTCAGGTTTTCCACCGCTGTGCCGGCACCCACGTCCTCACCGCCCTGGGTCAATGAGGTCAATACCACGGGCGGGATGGTTGGGTTGTCCCTTACTTGCTCCGGGTAGAAAGCATTGAAGCCATTGACGCCCCCAAAGAACATCTCGCCGCTTTGGCTCTCAAAGTATGAGCCTTGATTGAACTCGCTACTCTGTAACCCATCTCCCACGTCATAGTTCCTGAAGGTCTCCGTTTGTGGATCGAACCTGGACAGGCCTCGATTGGTGCTGAGCCAGAAACTGGGCCCACCCATCTCGGGGGGCAGGTCATCTTTCAGGATCCCATAGATCGTATTGTTCGGCAGGCCATCGTGTTCTGTGTAGTGACGAAAGGTCTCTGTCTCGCGGTCAAACCGGTTCAGACCTCCGCCGCCAGTTCCGAGCCAGAGAATGCCCAGCGGCTCCTCATAAATAGATAGGATCGTGTTGTGGCTCAAGCTCTTGGGATCATCGAGATCGTTTTGATAGTTGGTAAACTGCTCCGTCTCACGATCGAATCGACCGAACCCTCCGTTAAAGGTTCCAACCCAAAGCGCGCCGTCCGCGTCTTCCAGAATTGTCAGGACGGCGTTGTCACTCAGACTGTGGTCATCTGCCGGATCATTCAGGTAGAAGGTGAACTGGCCTGTATCGCGATCAAGTTTGCCCAACCCTCCGCCCCAGGTGCCAATCCATAGTTCCCCCTCTCGATCTTCATAGATCTCGAAGATAGGCAGCGACGGGAAATGGTCGAATTGCCGCTTCGCGGGTGTGGATGCGCTCTCTCGAGCCAGCCTATCCAGTCCAGAACTGGTGCCAACCCAGAGCGTACCATCCCGGTCTTGATGAATGGACCAGACCACGTCGTTGCTCAGGCTGTGGGTGTCCGTTGGAACGTTCCGGTAGTGGATGAACTGTTCGGCTCCCGGTGCGGCGGTGCGATCGAATCGTTCGAGCCCTCCACCATTCGTCCCGACCCAAAGAACGCCATCCTGGTCCTCGTGGATCGCCCAGACCACATTCTCACTCAAGCTATCAGGATCGGCAGGATCGGCCCGATAGTGGACGAACTTGGCGTCTCGATCGAGCCTGTTCACCCCACCGCCAAAGGTGCCGATCCAGAGCGATCCCACGCGATCCTCATACAGGGACCAGATCTGATTGTTGCTCAAGCTGCCAGGGTCATTGGGATTACTTGGTGCATGCACAAACCTCCCGGTGGCGCGATCAAGCCTGTCAAGCCCGCCGCCAAAGGTGCCAATCCACAACACGCCGCGCTGGTCCTCAAGAATGGACCAGACCTGATCGCTGCTCAGGCTGTGGGGGTTGCCGGGATCGTGCCGGAAATGGACAAAGCGCCCGCTTTCGCGGTCAAGTTTCTCCAGTCCCCCGCCATTCGTCCCGACCCACAGCACACCCTCCCGGTCCTCATAGATGGCCTGGACGATGTCGTTGCTCAAGCTATGAGGATCGAGCGGATCGTTTTGGTAGTGCACGAACTCGCCGGTAGCGCGATCGAATCGATCGAGCCCGCCACCATTCGTCCCAACCCACAGCACTCCTTCCCGGTCTTCATAGATCGCCTGGACGGGACCGCTGGACAGACTGGCAGGATTGTCTGGGTCGTTTTGGTGATGGACAGACTGCCCGGTATTGGGATCAAAGCTATCCAGTCCCTCACCGGCCGTTCCAATCCACAGCACACCCTCCCGATCCTCGTAGAGGGCCAGGACGACATTGTCGCTCAAACTGTGGGGGTCGTCTGGGTCGTGCCGGTAGTGGGTGAAACGCCCAGTTTCGCGATCCAGTTGGCTGATACCTCCACCATTCGTTCCGATCCACAGCGTGCCGGATGTATCTTCATTCAGCGCTTGGACAAAGTTTCCGCCCAGGCTATCTGGATCTTCCGGGTCGTGTTTGTACACCACAAACTCGTAGCCATC
This sequence comes from Anaerolineae bacterium, assembly GCA_050123055.1. GTDB lineage: Bacteria > Chloroflexota > Anaerolineae > JAAYZQ01 > JAAYZQ01 > JASFHU01. Next base: position 3,290 of record JASFHU010000206.1, on the reverse strand, counting down.
AAAGCGGTTCAGCCCGTCCTGGGTGCCGAACCACATGAATCCTCTGCTGTCTTGCAGAATGCTTGGGACTACGCTCTGAGAGAGGCCCTGTTCGATGGAGAAATGCTGAAAATCAACGTGGCTATCCTGGTGCTGTGGAGGTCGAGCCGCAGAGTCTGCCTGAGCTCCCTCACCCAACCGGTCCACCGGTGAGGCCAGTGTCGGTCCAGCCACGATGGTTGTTTCGGTCAACAGCGATGCCGGGGCAGGGGAGGGCACGGTCTGGCTACTGCTACAGGCCGTCGCGAGCAGCAGTAGGATGACCGGCAATACAGACAGTATTGGTCGTTTGAGTCCTTGAACAAACGGTGGCACCATTGGCCTCTCACCTGTTTATGCTCACCTGGCAGCCAAACGAAAGTGGATCCACAAGAGTTGCCCTGCCCAGGCCCAGGGCCGAGAGAAGGCGTTGGCAGAGCCAGGGACATTGTACTACACTTTGGGCGTTCTCGCAATACACCTGGAATCAGGCCGCCTTGAGCCGACCGGACATTCTGGTGGCGGTCATTCCCATCGCCGTCTACAACTTATAGAGACGACGGGCAACGTCGAAAGCGCCAAAGCCACGGGTGACTCGTACGACCTCCGCACCTGCCAACTGGTGGATGGGCTGGGGACTTGCCTGGGGGCAGCCTTTGGCTCTCCCTTCCCAACGTCGGTCTATCTTGGACACCCAGCCTACAAGCAGATTGGGGCTGTTCTACCTCTTGAACGCCAGGAGAGGAAGAAGGGGATAGGGTGGAGGGCGAGGCGCCAGAATAGGCAACAGGCAGAACCCTGGTGCCCGTAACCTGCTGATGCGGCCGGGTGATTGGCCCGAGGCCGGGGGATGTGCTAGAATAGGTGGCCTGAGATGCACAAGATTGGGGTATGGGAGAGCACGTTGAATCACAGGATGCTACTATGGATACTGGTACTAGGATGGAGTAGGGTTCGTCCTCCGTGTGATTCGCGCCCAGCCCGACAGCAGGAATCGCAGCCCTGCGTTCAGTCCCCAGCAATCGCCTCAGTCGCGCTGCCACAGGTCAGGGGGACGCTGAGGCACGCCCAAGCGCGAGAATTGGCAGAATCGTGAAGGTGTGATAGGATTTTGGCTGGCACGAGCTCTGGGTGGGAACGAAGAAAGTAATGGGTACACTAAAGGCCGCGAGCGGCTCGATATCTGAGACACGCCTGCCGCGGACGCTTCAGGCCGGTGTGCGAAGTGCGAAAGCAGGCCTCACCGGCCGTTGGTTGGCGGGCCTTGTATCGCTCCTTGCCTTTGGCACGCGCGTGTATCATCTCGGCAGCCAGAGCCTCTGGGCTGACGAGGCCAAAAGCGTTGTCGTCTCCTCGTGGCCGGCGCTGTCGATCCTCGCCGAGCAGGCCAGCCACGAGCATCCCCCTCTGCACTACCTGTTCCTTCACACCCTGATGCCCCTGGCCGGGCGCAGCGAATTCGCAGTACGCTATGTCTCTTTGTTCTTTGGTGTGCTGCTCGTGCCGCTGTTGTACGTGGTGGGCAAAACGCTGGCCGGGGAGCGGGTGGGTATCCTGGCAGCGCTGGTAGCTGCGCTAAGCCCTTTCTACGTGCGCTTTGCCCAGGAGACCAGGATGTACACGGTGGCCATCTTTTTCAGCCTGCTGTCCACCTATCTTTTTCTCAGGATCGCCTTTGCCAGCGAGAACGCACAGCGCGCAGGACGAGGGCTGAGCCTGGGCTACGTGATAGCCACGGCTGCCGCGTTGTACAGCCACTATTTCAGCCTGTTCATCATCGTCGCCCAGATGGTCTATATCCTGGTGGCGTGGCTGCGTCGCCGGGCCCCGCTCAAGCCTTGGCTGTGGCGAATGCTAGGGGTAGGATTGCTCTTCCTGCCCTGGATCGTGCTGATGGTGCAGGGCATCCTGAGCATCGATCCCGAGCTGAGGACAAGCGGCGAGGCGGCCGGGCCCAACGCCCCGGTGTCGGGAATCGTCTCTACCTTGCTGGAGGGGCGGGGTGGTATGGTTTCGTTACCGGCCATTTTCCGGCAGTCCCTCATCTCCTTCGGACCAAGTGATTTCTCCGGACTTGAAGCCACCCCCTGGCTGGCCCTGGGCTTTGTGCTGCTGGCTGTGGTGGGACTGTGGAAGTATCAAAAGCCCGCCTGGCGCTGGAAACTCTGGCTCCTGCTGGCCTTCTCCCTGCCGCTCATCCTCGGCTACCTGATCGGATTTCCTGTCAACCGTCCCTTGTGGGCCAAGTATTTTGGCGTCGCCAGCCCGGCCTTCTACCTACTGGTGGCACTGGGGCTGGCGGTCCTTCTGTCTGGCAAATACAGGAGGATTGTGGGCATCGCGCTCATCGCTGGCGTCGTCGGGCTGAGCATCCTGAGCTTGCACAACTATTTCACTGATGCCCGCTACGGACGGTACGATATCCGCCCCCACATCGAGTCCTTTGAAGCCTCTGCCCTTCCAGGGGACGCGCTACTGATAAATCCCTGGACGCACTTTCCAACCTTTTGGCACTATTACCGGACAGGGGATCCAGAGGCAGAGGCCGATCCCGACGTCTACTACCCTCTGGAGTGGACCGACGCCGAAGAGGAACTGGGGGCAATTGCCGGCCGCCATTCGGGTGTGTGGGTGATCAAGAACATGCCCAACGACTTTGACGCCGATGGGATGATTGAGAGCTGGCTGGCCCGCAACGCTTTCCCAGCGGCCACGACCTGGGCCGACTATGTGAGGATTCGATACTACTCGCTGCCAGGGCTGGCATCAGAACAAGCTGCTCGAGTGTCCTACGGGGAGTCAGCCCCGGTGTTCGGCTCGGAGATTGCCCTGAACGGCTACAGCATCGCGCCTCAAACACGGGAACACAGGCAGGACCTGCAGATGACCCTGTCCTGGCAAGCCCTTGCCGTACCCAAAAAGCCCTACAGTGTCTACGCTCAACTGGTGGATGAGCAGGGGCGGATATGGGGCCAGAGCGACAGCCCTCCCCTGGCCGGCTTTTACCCAACCAGAGAATGGGCCGCCGGCGAACAGGTTGAGGATCATCTGGGGTTGCCGGCCTTGCCTGGCACCCCACCGGGTACCTACTGGGTGAGACTGGGCCTTTATCGGGCACAGGATGGGATGCGGCTGCCGGTGTCGTGGCCGGGAGGCGCTCCCGACCCTGGCTCTGCCCCCGCGCCCGAGGCCGACGGCCTATGGCTGGGCCCCGTCGAGCTAGGACGGGCCGAGACTCCGCCCCCGAGTGGGGCACTGGGCATGAACCGGCC
>JASFHU010000205.1:0-7233 GCA_050123055.1 Anaerolineae bacterium | reverse complement strand
GCCAACGATTCGGTATCTGCGAAATACTTTGGTCTCAACCTGATCTGGCCTTTTGTGCAGTTCGACGCCGAATCGGGTCAAGTCTTGGATCCCGAGGTTCACAGCACCCTGGCCGAGCTTGGCCCGGCGAACTTTTACAGGTTCCCCGGTGGACAGTGGTCCGAGTGGTACCAATGGTATTGGGGCATTGGCCCCCAGCAAGAACGGCCTTGGACTGCCATTCCCCCGGCGCGACAACCCCTGCCCAACACATTTGGCACCATCGAGTTTCTAGAAACCATGTGGGGCTATGGCGCTACCGATGCCATGTTCACCGTCAACTATCTCACCGGCAGTCCCACGGTGGCGCACAAATGGATCGAGTTTGTCAATGGCCCCAGGCCCGCCGAGGGACTGACGGATGCCTGGACCACCAATTGCTGGGGAAACAATGGCATCGACGAATGCTGGCGCTACAAGCGGGAGCTGACGGTCACGCAGCCCATCACCGTGGGGGCGGACAGGATCACCATAAGCACGGCCGACCTGGCCAAACTGGGTTTCTATCTGGATCCGGGCCAATTCGACCCTGATGCAGCCAACTGTGACGAGATCAGCATTGACGGCTACGGTCAGAATGGCTGCCTGGACCAAAACCTGTACGAGTACAAAAAGCTGTCCTTGAACATCAACGACGAGTGGATGATTATCGAGCGGGTCGATGGCACCACACTGACTGTCCGGAGAGCGGACGACGCCCGGCAGGAACACCCTCCCGGCTCCAACGCCTACTATTGGGATTATGGCGGGCTTGAAAACGCGCCAGCGGGGTACTTTGCCTGGCTACGATCGCAGGAGGGGTTTGGAGGTAAGCTGGAGCCCTACAACGTCCACTATTGGGAAGTGGGCAACGAGCCGTTCTGGATCCGCGTGGATGGGGATCTCGATGGCTTCGAGGAGTGCAACTACTGGTCTCCCTGTGTGGAGACCAAATCCTCGCCCGACGAAGCCACGAGGATGGACGCCTACATCCAGTTCTACAGCCAGGTCGCCGCATTGGAGGATCCAACGCTCAAATTCGGGCTGGACCTGCGCGACTACATCCCCATCTCCAAAATGACGCAGGACTATGAAACCCTCACCTGTTCATCGATTCTCCGGCATTGGAATCGAGATGCCCTGGACCGCGTTGAAAAGGAAAAGGTGGACTTTGTTGCGCCACACTTTTACGTCGTGTCTCAAAGCGCCGACGATCTTGCCCTGGCAACGTATCCCGACAGGTTCTTTCGTGCTTTCGAGAAACTCGCACTTTGCCTGGAGGACGAATTCGATACGGCACCAGAGATCGTGGCCAACGAGTTTGGCTTGTTCTACCACAACGACCTTGCGTATGGCTGGTTCAACGAATTGGGCGAGAAGGCCGGCAAGTGGCGTGATGCTCTCTTTATGGCCACGCTCTTGGCCAAGTTCCAGCAACTGGAGGACATCACAGGGGCCAACTACTGGAACCTGATCTGGCCGGGCTTTCTGGGCAAACCAGGCCTCGAGGTCTATCCCTATGCCGATCAATTCTATAGCCAGGACTTTGCACAAGGAGGACCTATCCGGGACCTGTATCGCCATTTGATCCCCAGCACCTTCAACAACCACTTTCTACCCAGCCTGCAACACACATACAAACTGACGGTCGAGGTGTCCGGCGGGGGCACAACAAAGACTGTGGAGGTCGATCCCGTGCTGGTGTATGCCACCCGTTCCAGTAGCTACGCAGACAAGTACAGCCTCACCGCCATCAACCGCGCTGCTGTGAGTGTGCCCCTCAGTATCACGCTGAACTGCGGGACTTGCATTGAGGAGGGTGACGTTCTGAGCCGGATCGATTTGCGGGGTACTGCCTACAACAGCGCACAGATCCAGGTAGACGAGCGACTGATCGGGCCGGATTCGGCCGACCTGATGCTTGCACCGGGCAGGTTGACCTGGCGGGAGGCGATTTCACCGCTCTCAGTGGTGATCCTGGCAACACCCAACCGTGTCTCGGGCCAGGTAACCGATACTGGTGGCTATCCGGTGACTGGTGTTCTGATCTCGGTGGATGCAGATATCAGCGCGACCACCGGTGCCGACGGCAATTATGAACTCCCGAACCTAATAGCAGGCCTCCGCACCCTTGTGCCCAACAAGAAGGGGTATCTCTTTGTGCCACAGGAGCGCACAGTTAGCCTGCCGCCGGACTCTGCAGACCAGGATTTTGTGATAAGGCCAGCCCCTGTGTCGACGACGCTGGTCCTTTCGGGGGTAACCAGCCTACCCGCAACCCTGCGCTACACCGACACCCAGGGGCTTACCACGACGTTGCGTTTCCCGGGCGGAGCTGTGACCGATACCACGACGCTAACCTTGACCCCAACCACGGCCTCGGGCCCGTCGGGCTGGAGCTTTGCCGGGCATGCGTTCGAGTTGGCTGCCCATCGCGGAGGCCAGCGACTACCCAGATTTGCATTCGAGAAAGCTGTGACGGTCACTGTCCAGTACAGTGACAGGGACACCCGTGTGGTTAGCGACGAGGGTCAACTGGCGCTATGGCGCCGGGCCGGCATGGTCTGGGAGGACGCAGCGGGCACCTGTACGCCGCCCTCAGCCTACAGCCGCGATCTGGTCCTGCGCGTTCTGGGTCTGCCTCTCTGCCAACTGGGCCGGTTTAGCCTGTTTGGGCCGACACAGCAGATCAATCTACCTCTCGTCATACGCGGGGACTGACTAGCGAAGGTGCGCTGGGCGACCTACTGGGCTTACCTCCTCGGACACACACTATGCCGCCACCCTCGCAGGGCTGGAGCCCTCTTGACCCAATTAATCCCCAAACAACGGCACAAGATCGAACCTGTTGACGTCCACCAAGCCCTTGTCGGTCAGCTTTAGGCTCGGGATTACGGGCAGGGCCAAGAAGGACAGGGTCATAAACGGATCGGGCAAGGTGCAACCCAGGCCCTGAGCCGCCTCGGTCAGGGCCTCCACCTGGTCGCGTACCTCTTCTATAGGCTGATCGGACATCAGGCCGGCGATGGGCAACGGACAGGCTGCCCGCACTTGCCTACCCGCTACGACCACCAGACCGCCGCCCATTTCAGCTATCGCAGCCACGGCCGCCCGCATTGCTTCGTCACTGGCGCCGATCACTACCAGGTTGTGCGAGTCGTGGGCCACACTGGAGGCAATGGCCCCCTGCTTCAATCCTATCCCCTTCACCAGTCCCAGACCCACGTTGCCGGTGCCATGATGCCGCTCGATGGCAGCTATCTTGAGCAGATCGCGCCCCGGATCAGACACGACGCGCTCGTTTTCTATCCTCGGCACCAGGCGCAGGTCCTCAGTGACAACCTGATCCGGGATGGTGCCGATCACCCGCGCCGCGCCCTCGCCAGCGGCGATGTCCAGATCGAGGGCGTCCAGTTCCACGTGCACGCTGGGCTGGAGCGGCACGTCGAGCATCCCGGACGTGGAAAACAGGACCTGGTCCCCATCGGCTACCAACTGTCCGGCGGTGTAGACCTGCGCCACCTGCACCGCTTCCAGGTCGTCCAATACCAACAAGTCAGCCTGGTAGCCAGGGGCCACAGCGCCCAGATGGCGCAGTTGAAAGTACTCGGCCGTGTTGATGGTCGCCATCTGGTAGGCGAGCACCGGGTCGAGCCCCCAGCCAATGGCCTGGCGCACGATGCCGTCGATGTGGCCTTCGCGCAGCAGGGTGTCAGGATGGCGGTCGTCGCTGCAAAAGTGACAGTGGCGGGCGTTCTGGGGCGTGATCAGGGGCAGCAGGTCATGCAGATTGCGCTCCGTCGTGCCCTCCCGGATCAAAATGTGCATCCCCCGGCGCAACTTTTCCCGGGCCTCTTCCAGGTCGGTGCACTCGTGGTCAGAGCGAACACCGGCGGCGATATAGGCATTCAGGTCCAGACCAGACAACCCCGGAGCGTGGCCATCGATTGGGCGGTCGCCAGCAGACCGGATTTTGTCCAGGACAGCCGGTACTCGGAACAACACCCCGGGATAGTTCATCATCTCCGCCAGGCCTAGCACCCGCTCGTGGGCCCACAACTTTTCGATATCGTCGGCTGCAAGCTCGGCCCCGGCCGACTCCATGTGGGTGGCTGGCACACAGGATGGAGCCATGACGTAGACGCTGAGGGGCAGTCCTTCGCTGGCATCCAGCATGTAGCGCACCCCATCCAGGCCCAGCACGTTGGCGATCTCGTGGGGGTCGCAGACGACGGCCGTGGTCCCATGGGGCAACACAGCTCGCGCAAACTCGGACGGCTGGACCATCGCATCCTCCAGATGAACGTGCGCGTCGATCAAACCGGGCGCTACGAACCTCTGCTCCAGGTCCACCACCTGACGAGCCTGGTACTCGCCCAAGCCCACCACCCGGCCATCATGGATGGCGATGTCTGCCGGATGGATCTCGCCCGAAAAGACGTTCAGCAACCGGGCGTTCCTCAACACCAGGTCGGCCGGGTCCTCACCCCGGGCGACGGCAATCAAGGTTTCAAGTGTCATTTTGCTCCTCTTCAAGGCAGTAATCAGATACTCCAACAAGAAATGCCCCCAAGGGACCCGAATTCCTGTCGCCACCGGGAGAGTACAATGCCATAGACCACCAGGCGGCGGGCGCAGACCGCACACGAAATCATGGAGATACGATCCTCGTCTGTTGCCTGCGCTTTGTGCAGCAGACGATGTTGTCTATTTGCCCAATCGCTTTCGGCGTTTTGTCCACCACACAACCAGGGCAACAACCACCCCAGCCGCCAGGGCCAGTATTGCCTTACGTTTCCTGGCAGCAGCTTGTTGCTCGGCCAATCGCTGCGCTAGTTTTCGCTCCTCTTCCTGCGGGTCGATTTTGTCGACCAACGTCACCGTGCCACGATTGCCATCAACCCGGATAAGCTCACCGGATTCGATGCGCTGGGTGGCTTCGCCGGTACCCATCACAGCCGGGATGCCATACTCGCGGGCCACTATGGAACCATGAGCCAGTGCGCCCCCGATGTCGGTGACCAGTCCCTTCGCCTGGGCAAAGAGGGGGGTCCAGGCGGGTGTCGTGGTTGGGCAGACCAGGACGCTGTCTGTTGTCATCTTGTCGAAATCCTGAGGGGAGTGGATGACGCTTGCCGGGGCAGTGACCTGGCCAGGGCTAACGGCAAAGCCCTCGAGCGTTGGCCCGGTGCTGACAGCGCGGGGCTTTGGTTCAAACATCGACATATCGATGGGCCCAAACTTGAGGCGCCCCCCGGGCGGGACCACAACCGGCGGATCTAGCCACTTGCGTGCTTCCCGAAGTTCACGCCTTTCACGGGCCAGGTCGGCCAGGTCAGGGCGGCTGGCGCCCTCTGCTCGTGCTGCGCTAGCAGCAGCCAGCTCTGCAGTCCTCAGGTAAAAGACATCGTCGGGGGAATCGAGGGAGCCAGATTCGGTGAGCCGCCGGCCCAGCTCGAGGGCAAGCCGTCGCAGGGCGGGCCAGGCCGCACCTACATAAAAGAGCGCTTCCTCGCGCATGGGCGCAAAACGCTGGGCCCAACCCAGCAGTAGCCGGAAGATCGGGCGCTGGACCGGGTTCAGAGATCGTTCTGTATGCGCCACCAGTGCATCCCTCTCTTGGGCCATGGCCGCCTGGCGCGCGCGTGCATCCCGCTCCGGGTGTGCAACGGCTGCTTTCAAGCCCAAGACAACAGGAAGGGGATCATCTGCCAGGGTGGGCACAGCAAAGTCGAGGTTGTAGATCTGGTGGCCATACTCATCCTGGTAATACTGGAGGCGAGCCAGGACGTCTATCCCGCCGGGGTGGCCAGCCAGCACATGGAGAAGGCGTGGCGCGGGGGTATCAAGGACCAGTTCGCGCAACTCATCTGACTCGTTGATGGCGCTGGCGATGTCTTTGAGCTCTGCCTGGGCGTCCATTGCCTTGGAAGGGAAGCCACGCAAATAGGCAGCGCCGTGTCCGCTCAGCGCCGATTTTACGAATCGGTCGAGGGCGGCATCCGCGACCCGTGCCAATCCCAGCGGTATTGCGGCCGCGAACCAGTAGACAGCATCCGCCAGGGCCAACTCGCGCACACCACGCAGCAGATCCTCGTTCGAAGCACTGGCCAGATCAACGGACTTCCAGCGGTCGGCGAGGGCCCGGTAGGCCGGCAGCGACTCGTTCCGCCAGCGGGGAACCAGGTGGCGGATCATCTTTGGCAGGACCGACGTATACATGCGCAGGGCGATGGGAACAAGTTGCCAACTGAAGTTGAAATCGGCAATACTGTAGGCATAACCGTTGATCGTGGCGGCAAAGGGTGGATCGACAAAGTCCCAGACGTTGATCTCAATGCCGCTCAAATCACTCAAAAAGACGGCCATCTCGTCCATCGACCGATCAAGGCCCTGTTGCAGATACAGCTCATCGAACAGCGGGGACAGGGGTTCGGGCATGTGCTCGACGACCTGGCGTCGCATCCAGATGGTACCGGGCCTGGGCGGCTCCCAGCGCACGTCCCTCAACGGGGCGGGTGGCAAATTGGTGATAGGCCGCGCCTGCAGGATGGCGATTCTGCCGCCGGCAATCGCCCACTCTATGTCCACCGGCAGCCCATAATGCGCCTCGATCTGCGCCCCGTAGTGGGCCAGCTCGATGGCTGTGGCATCGTCGATGGCCGGTTGAGCTTGCTGCGCTTGAGGAACAGGTTGCTCTGCCGTCCCACTGTCCGTCCGAATGGTCATGATCGTTTTGGTAGCCGTCTCACGTGACAAGATCTGCCGGTCTGCCTTGTCCACGATCACGGTATCGGGTGTCACCTGTCCCCCGACTATCGCCTCCCCCAAGCCCCAGGTGGCGTTGATGACCATCTGGTCACGCTCGCCATCCACGGGATTGGCCGTGAACAGAATACCGGCCGAGTCGGCAGGCACCAGCTGCTGCACGAGGACGGCCAGGCTAAGGGTGTCCGGGTCGATGTCTTGATGCATACGGTACGAAATGGCGCGGGCTGTCCACAGGCTGGCCCAACAGCCTTTCACAGCCTCGAGCAGGGCGTCTTGACCCTGCACATTGAGATAGGTATCCTGTTGACCGGCGAAACTCGCTACAGGCAGGTCCTCGGTCGTGGCAGAGGAACGCACGGCAACTGGCTTTACCAGTTGCTTGAGCGAACCGCTTCGCGGTTCGCCAGCTACGGCCATTTCTCCATCCGTGGTCAGATCGGCGTA
>JASFHU010000204.1:0-7234 GCA_050123055.1 Anaerolineae bacterium | reverse complement strand
AAGCCGACACCACAACTGCATCGTCGCATCTCTTCAAGCCTGCGCCGACAAGCTTACTATCCGTCAGGGTCCAAGCGAACAGGTAAAGGAGTGAACCTATGGCTCGGTTCATAATACGTAGTATCATCTCGACGATCATTACCATGCTGCTGGTCTCTCTTCTGCTCTTTATCCTCATCGACGTGGGCAGTGGCGATATCACCGTCAAGATCCTGGGGATCGAATCCACCGCAGAGCAGCGAGCATCCTACCGGGCCCAGTTGGGCCTCGATGCACCGCTGTTGCAGAGGTACCTCGACTGGCTGATCGGCAACGACTTTCGGGCCAGCCGCAGGGTTGGCCATAAACTAGTAGCGGTGAGCAACCCCCAGACCGACGAGAAGGAGTGGTGGGCTGACGTGGATGGCCAGTTGACCCGCTGGAAGCTGGAGGAGGGCCGTCTGCTGGCCCTGAGACGCCAGGAGGATGGTTCGTCCTCATCTCACCTGGTGAGCGGCGCCTGGGCAACGGACGAGAGCGGCCAGGAGTACTTTTGGGGGGTGGACAACCAGAATCGGGCCGTCAAGTGGGTGCGCGGCGAAGGAGCAGAGGTCTGGGTGCGGACCAAGGCCGGTTTCCGAAAGGAGGGGGATGGCCCCAAGGAGTATATCCCCCTGCTCAAGGGGATGCTGCGCCTGGACCCGGGCAAGTCGCTCGAGTTCGGCCGTCCCGTGGCGGTGACGTTGCTGCCCCGCATCCGCAACACCCTCGTTTTGGCCGGGGTCTCTTTTCTCGTGGTGATGCCCCTGGCCCTGCTGCTGGGCATCATTGCCGGCATCAACGAGGGCAAGGTCACAGATCGTGTCATCTCTATTGTCGGGTTGGGGTTCACGGCTACGCCCGAGTTTGTCATCGGTGTCGCCCTGATCCTCATCTTTGTCATCTGGCTCCCCAGCCCGACTGACCCGGCGAAGCCGTTCTTTGCCATGCCCCTCTTTATCACCGCCGATGCGATCTTTGAAAACCCCGCTCTGCTGGTGCTGCCGGTGCTGACCCTGACCCTGGTCGAGCTGGGCTATGTGTCACGTATGACCCGGGCCAGCATGGTCGAGGTGATGGACTCGCCCTACATCCGCACGGCCATCATCAAGGGCATGCCTTACCGGCGCGTGGTCGTGCGCCATGCCATCCGCAACGCGCTGATGGCGCCCATCACCATCATCATGTTGCACGTCAACTGGTTGATCGGCGGCATCGTCGTCACTGAAGTGATCTTTGGCTATCCGGGGCTGGGTAGCTATATCTACCGGGCAGCGATCTTTGGCGATTTCTACGCCCTGGAGGCGGCGGCTATGGTGACGGTCCTGATCGCCGTCATCACCCGGCTGTTAGGCGACTTTGCCTATACGCTGCTCAACCCGCGCATCCGGTACGCCTGAGAGAAGAGGAGGTTATGATGACTGTAGCAGCGACGACGAAAACACAAGCAGAGCCTTCCCGTTGGCAAAAGATGTGGAAGAGTCTTTCGCTCGTCTTTGAATCGCGGGTGGCCACCGTGGGCCTGATTATGGTGCTCTTTTGGCTTGTCGTGGGCCTGGTCTCGCTTGTCTGGACACCCTATCCCCCGAATTCCTCGGCTTTCGAGCAGAATCTTCCGCCCAACACCACGAACTGGCTCGGCACTGACCACCTGGGGCGTGACATCGTCTCCCGCCTGATGACGGGCACGCAGGTGATCCTGCTCAAAACCCGTTTGCCGGGAGACTCGAACATCTCTATCCCCATCGGTGTGGCGATCTGGGGTGTGGTGGGTTCGCTGGCCCTGGGTGCTCTCCTGGGATTGAATGCCGGATACCGCGGTGGCTGGGCAGACCAGGGCATCATGCAGGTGCTCGATGCACTCATCGCCTTCCCCCGCATTGTGCTCTACCTGGTGGTCATTGCCGCCCTGGGCCGGGGAGACCTGGTGGTGATCTTTGCCATCGCCATCACCGGTGCGCCAGGCGTGGCCCGGCTGGCGCGCAGCCTGGCCATGGACATCAAGACACGCGACTATATCCGGGCCGCCGAGACGCGGGGAGAGAATGTGTGGTTCATCATGTTCCGCGAGATCCTGCCCAACGCCCGCGGCCCCTTGCTGGTGGATGCCATGTTGCGGGTGGGGTACGCCATCTTTGCCATTGGCACCCTGGGCTTCCTGGGCATCGGACTGCCACCCCCGGACCCTGATTGGGGTAACATGGTCAACGAGGCGCGCCGCAACATCTTCTCCAACCCGTTGGCGGTGGTCTGGCCGGCGCTGGCCATTTCCACTTTGGTCATCGGACTCAACCTCTTTGCCGACGGTTTGAGCGAAGAGATGAGCCGGTATCAGAGGTAGAGGAGGCGATATGACTGAATTGGGAACATCCACAGCGCCCCCGGTCCTCAAGTTGGACGAGGTAGCGGTTGCCTACAAGATACGGGGCGGAGAGATCGAAGCGGTTCAGGACGTCTCCTTTGAGATCTACCGGGGTGAGACACACGGCATTGTCGGCGAGTCGGGCTGCGGCAAGAGCACCGTCGCCTGGGCGGTCTTGAACTTTTTGGGGGCCAACGGCTACGTCAAGCGGGGCAACATCAAATTCCAGGGCCAGGAACTGGTGGGCGTCACCGGCGAGGAGCTGCGCCGCTTGCGCGGCGACCAGATCGCCATGGTCTATCAGGACCCCATGCAGGCCCTCAACCCTTCCATGCGACTGGGCGACCAGTTGACAGAGGTACTGACCGTGCACCGGGGCATGGACGCCAAAGAGGCTCAGAAGCGCTGCATCGAGATGCTGGAGCGGGTCTACATGCCCGATCCGGCCAATGTGATGAGGCGCTACCCGCACCAGATCTCTGGTGGGCAGCAACAGCGTGTGGTCATTGCCATGGCCCTGCTGAACAACCCGGCTCTGCTGATCATGGACGAGCCAACCACGGCCCTTGACGTGACCGTCGAGGCGGCCGTGCTGGACCTCATCGCCGAGCTACGCCGCGATTTCGATACGGCCATCATGTATATCTCTCACAACCTGGGGGTGGTGGCTCGCGTCTCGACACGCGTGGGGGTGATGTATGCCGGCGAGATGGTGGAGCGGGCGACGGTGGAGGAGATCTACAAAAGCCCGAGCCATCCCTATACCCAGGGCCTGATCCGCTGCGTGCCCAAGCTGGGGGCCGACAAGGCGGGCAGCGTGCTCTATCCCATCCGTGGCCGGGTGCCGCCGCCGCTCAACCGCCCCACAGGTTGCGTGTTTGGTCCGCGGTGTGATTACATCCGTGAGCGTTGCCGCGAAGAGCGGCCTGAGTTGCGCCAGTTACCCCATGGAAACTGGGTGCGCTGCCACTTTGCCGAAGAGATCGACGCTGCCCAATGGACCCCAACCGAGGACATCCTGCCACCGAGCCTTGAAAGTCGGGAGGGCGAGGCCGAACCTATCCTTGAGGTGAAGGGTCTCAAAAAGTACTACGAAGTTTCAGGTAGTTCTCTGAAGGATGTGGTCGGGCTTGGCGAAAAGCGCTACGTGAAGGCGGTGGAGAATGCCAACTTTGTCATGTACAAAGGCAAGACCCTGGGCGTCGTGGGCGAATCGGGCTGCGGCAAGAGTACGCTGATCAAGACGCTCATCGGCTTGGAAGAGACCACCGATGGGGAGGCTACCTTCCTGGGGTTCGACATCACCAACGATATTTCGAAGCGTGATGAGCGCCTGATCCAGGAACTGCAGATGGTCTTCCAGAATCCCGACTCGACCATGAACCCCTCTTACACTGTCGGCCAGCAGATCGGCCGGCCGATGCAGCGCTTCAAGACGGTGCCCAAGAATCAGATCCGCGATGAGGTCATCAGGCTTCTGACGGCGATGCGCTTGGGCGCGAACTATTACGACCGCTTGCCCCGGCAGCTTAGCGGCGGCGAGAAACAACGGGTGGGGATCGCCCGCGCCCTGGCCAGCCGGCCCGACCTGGTTCTCTGCGACGAGCCTGTCAGTGCCCTTGACGTCTCGGTCCAGGCGGCCATCCTCAACCTGCTGTTGGAGGTCCAACAAGAATTCGACACCACGCTGATCTTTATCGCTCACGACCTGAGTGTGGTGCGTTTCTTCTCGGATGATGTGGCGGTGATGTATCTGGGCCAGATCATGGAGATCGGTCCGGCCGATGCCATCTATGCGCCACCCTACCACCCTTACACCGAGGCCCTGCTCTCGGCGGTGCCGGTCCCGGACCCGACGGTCGCGCAAAAGCACATCCGCCTGGAGGGTTCGGTGCCCAGTGCCATCGATCCGCCCAGCGGCTGTCGCTTTCACACCCGCTGTCCCAGGCGGAGCCTGCTGCCCGATGGCGGCCAGATCTGCGAGGAAGAGGTGCCGCCGTGGCAGTATGCCACCGACGAGCACCGCATACTGTGCCACATTCCGATAGAAACCTTGCAGACGTTCGATCCGGTTGTCACCACAGGTAACTGACCAACGGAGGGAAACTGACGATGCTAGTGAAGGACTATATGACGCGACATCCCATCATGATCCCACCAACCATGCCCGCGGCCGACGCACAAAAGGTTATGGTCGAGAACAAGTTGAGGCATCTGCCCGTTGTGGGCGATGGCAAGCGCCCCTTGGGGTTGATGACCCGGGAACGGCTGCGCATTCCGCCGGCCGATCTGGGCAGCCTCAACATGTGGGAGATCACCCGCTACCTTTCCGAGTTGAAGGTCAAGGACGTGATGGTGACACAACAGGATCTGCTCACTATTAGACCGGATGCCACGGTCGAGGAAGCGGCCCAAACCATGGCCGAGCACAGGTACGGTTGTCTGCCGGTGGTGGAGGACAACGTTGTCGTAGGCATCATCACCGAAACCGACCTGCTGGTCAAACTGGCTGACTTGTTGGGCGGGTATATCTCTGGCGTGCGCGTCACTGTGCGCCTGCCGGGGAAGATTGGCGGATATGCCAAGATCATCAGTACGATTTCGGGCCATGGTTGGGGCACGTACGCCACGGGCAGCGTTCCTGCGCCCAAGCGTGAGGGGTATTGGGACATTGTCCTCAAAGTGCGGGACGTGGGCAAAGAGGAGCTCCTCGCCGTGCTGGAGGAGCTCGAAGACTGTGAGATCATAGACGTGCGGGAGACGTAGGGGACGGCACCTCCCGCTTTGTGGTTGTGCCGCCTCTGGCGGTGGAGGACATGGAGACCCTGTCGCCATGTCCTCTTGCTCTTTCCTGCTGAACTGGACACCGGGGCGAGGCATCACGCTCGTCGCAATGGCAGATTCGGGTGTCATTTCACTCAGAGTGGCGGCACACGCCATGGATATGCTCGCAATGACAGAGTTGGGTGTCATTTCACACAGACTGGCGCCTTGTGCCATGGATTAGCTCGCGATGTCTCGCCCTACTTGGATGGCGCGTGTTTATGAAGCCTGATCCGGTAACTCGCCTGCACTTCAAAGCTCGCTACCTGCCGGTCGTAGTGGGCTTGTTGTTCCTTCTGCAGCTATTCGTCCCCTACAAGGGCTGGACGATCTTGCTCGTTGGCTTTGGGGGGGCGTGGCTGGTGAGTTATCTGTGGGCCCGCTCGCTGGCGCGTGGTATGGAGCTGGGCCGTGAGATGCGATACGGCTGGGCACAGGTGGGCGATCAGTTGCAGGAACGCTTCACACTCACCAATGCGGGTTGGGCCCCTGCTCCCTGGGTGGCGATCATCGATCACTCCACCCTGCCGGGATACCGGGCTGGCAGGGTACTCGGTGTGGGGGAACGAGCGCAGATTCACTGGTTCGAGCAAGGCCTCTGCAGCCGCCGTGGTCTGTACACCCTCGGCCCGACCGGTCTGGAGGCAGGCGATCCCCTCGGCTTCTACCGGATCAGGTTCGAGTATCCCGCGTTTGTCACGATGATGGTTATGCCACCCATCGTCCATCTGCCGGCCATCGACATAGCACCCGGAGGAAGAGCCGGCGAAGGGCGGCGCCGGGAGCGAGCGCTGGAACAGGCTGTGAATGCGTCCAGCGTGCGCGAGCATAGACCGGGTGACAGCCTGCGCTGGGTCCATTGGCCAACCTCTGCCCGGCGCGGCGAGCCCTATGTCCGGACCTTTGACAGCACGCCATCCAGCGACTGGTGGATCATCCTGGACATGCATGGGCAGGTCCAGGCCGGCCAGGGGCAGGAAGCAACCGAGGAGCATGCGGTGATTCTGGCCGCTTCCCTGGCCGACCGCGGCCTGCAGATGGGAAAAGCCGTGGGATTGGCGGCCCACGGCGAGGAACTGGTCTGGCTACCGCCTCGGTTGGGAGCCGACCAGCGTATGGAGATTCTCTGTGCGCTGGCTCTCGTAGAACCCGGGAGCTGTTCCCTCGCAACGCTGCTGTCGCAGATGGGACCTGCCCTGGGGAAACGGGGAAGCCTGGTGATCATCTCCCCAGACGTCCAAGGGCGCTGGCTGTCTTCGCTGGCCCTCCTGATGTGGCGCGGTCTCGTCGCCACGGTGTTGCTGCTGGATCTGGCTGCCTTTGGCGGCGAGGGGGACGCTGAACGGACACTAGCCTCCCTTGAGGCGATGGAAGTCACCCACTACCTTGTCGGACCGGATCTGCTGGATCGTCCCGAAGCCCGGCCGGGCCAGATAGGACAATGGCGCCGGACTACCCAGGGGCAATGGGAGCCCGACTTTCATCCCCGTGAGCTTGTCTGGAGGACCCTCACGTGAGCGGGCTAGTCAGGTTGTGGGCAGCGCGGTGTTTCAGCGGCCAGGCTATCTCCCTGGTGCTTCTCCTGATCGTCTTTGGCAGCCTGGTCTATGGGGTCTCGGATGCGGTCCGGGGTCTGGAGCCTGGGTTTCTCTGGCCCTTGGTCCTGATGGGGCTACTTCTGGGCTGGGTGATGGCCTGCTCGCGCCTCCCGGGTTGGCTGGTAGCTATGCTGGGCTCGCTGGCCGGCGCCTGCCTGGCGTTGTTGCGCGTCGGGCAACTCGGCGACGCTGTGTCGACCTTGTTGGCCCGGGCCGCGAATCTCGCCTGGCAGACCGTTCAAGGCAGCTTCCCGCCGGATACGATGGCTTTCCAGGTGGCCTGGGCCGAGCTGGCCGATAACGTGGGTGCTATTGCCGCGCGACTCTACACGTGGCTGCTGAACCTCATCCAGGGCCAGCCGCTTTACGATCCGCTACCCGTGGCTTTGCTGTGGAGCCTTGCCCTGTGGGCAACCGTATTCTGGGCCTGTTG
>JASFHU010000203.1:0-7271 GCA_050123055.1 Anaerolineae bacterium | reverse complement strand
CAGATCGACCTGTTGTGTGGGACCAAGGATGGGCCGATGGGAGAGAGCTGGGCCTATCAGCTCACCTACCCGCGTCACGGGTTCGAGGCGCTGACGGCGATCCTGGAGCCCAATCTCACGGTACGCCCCAGCACCCTGATCGTGCCCACCGCCGAGCTAAGGGACCTGCGCCAGGCCAACATGATCTATGGCCCCGTCCAGAGCGCGGTGGCCAAGGCCATCGTGGACAAGCTCTCCGAGGGCGTTATTCCGGAGACAAAGGTGGCCAGTGACGTGATGTTCGTCCAGGCAACCGTACACCCACAGGCGCTGGACCGGCGGACCTTGCGTCACAACGCCTACAGGGCTACCTGTGTGGCCATCGACAGTGCATTCGCGGAGGTGAAGTGATATGGCGCCGATCCCTGGTAGCAAAAAAACCGACTGGTACAAGGGCATCTTTCCTGCCCTGGTCACGCCGTTCACGGCAGATGATGAGATAGACGAGGAGACCTACCGGGCGCTGATCCGCTTTGTGCTACCCCACGTCAACGGTATGGTACCGTGCGGCACCACGGGTGAATTCAGTTCGCTGACCATTGAAGAAAAGAAACGTGTCATCGCCATCTGCCTGGACGAGGCGGCTGGTCAGGTGCCCGTCGTGGCAGGCACTGGCTGCCAGAGCACGCGCGAGACACTGGCGCTGACCGACTGGGCAAAGGAGGCCGGGGCCACAGCCGCACTCATCGTTGCCCCTTACTTCTTGAAGCCTACCTTCAATGAAATATTCGACCACTACAAGCAGGTGGACAAGGTAGGGCTACCCATCATCCTGTATAACATCCCGCAGACTGCTGGCACCCACTATAGGTGGTGGACCGCCGAGGGTATGGGGCTGGCATTTGACAACGTGGTCGGCATGAAAGATTCGTCGGGCGACATTCCCTTTTTCATGGCCGCGCTGGAAAAGTTGGGTGGCACCATTGGGCTGTTCGTCGGACACGACGAGGTCGTGGGGGCAGCGCTGCTGGCGGGAGCTGATGGGGCTATCCTGGCTTCAGCCAATCTCATCCCCGACATCTGGCAGGAGATCTACCAGGCAGCTCAACGCGGTGACACTGAGTTTGTGCGAAAACGTCACAAAGAGATCCAGATCCTCACGCGCCTGGTGGTGCGCAAAGGCGGACCCCAGGCCTGCAAGGAAGGCCTGCGCATGATGGGTATCACCGGAATGAGCGACGTCCGCTTGCCCATGATCGCGGGAGGCGAGTTCGAACGTGAAGATCGGGAAGATCTGCGGACCCAGCTCGAGAATCTGGGCAAGATCCCAACCCGGAGAGTGACTCTGGGCGGTAGGGAGGTTGAGTATGCGCTGCCGGCTGACATACAGCCTCAGCTTTCAGACCTTACGTTGTGTGTGGGCGAGGGGTTCGCCGGCCCGCCCTTCTCCGAGGTAGCGCACATCGATCTCCTAATCGGCAAGAAGGAGGGGCCCGTAGGGAGAGCCATCGAGCGGGCCAGGAGCGAGCCCCGGCCCGGCCACGAATTGGCCATCATCAGGGAACGTCCCATGACCTTGCTGGTCCCCACGGTCACGGTGCGGGGTGCCAAGGCCCGGCAGTTGGTCTATGAAGAAGCCGCCAGCGGCATCAACCTGGCATTGGAGCATGCAATTTCGCACCACAATCTGCCGGAAGCCCTTGTGGATGAAGTTTGCCTGATCGCGAATGTGTTTGTGCATCCCGCGGCCAGCATCCGGCAGCGAGTCAAGATCAACAACTATAAGGCCATGCGCGGCGCGATCCGCAAGGCGCTCGAGGGCCGTCCCACCCTTCGCGAGTTGGTGGCCGAGAAGGAGGCTGCTCGCCATCCTTTCCGCTATGCACCATAGGTTAGAGCACTCGTGGCAGTGGAGAAGACCAGAGTGACGCACCATCTTCCGATCCGGGAGTATGCTTCTGCCGGCGGTGTGGTGATCGCCGATTCGGGCGAGCACGTGTTGGTGCTCCGGCGACCAAAACGCCTGGGGCCCGACGGCCGCGTAGAAGTCCGATTGCCGAAAGGACACATCGAGTCCCATGAGAGCCCGCAACAGACGGCCCTTCGCGAGGTCCGCGAAGAGGCGGGTCTATCGTGTCTGGGGTTCCTCGGTGACCTGGGCGAACAGTTGGTGGAGTTCGACTGGAAGGGACAGCACTACATACGACGCGAGCGTTGCTTTCTACTGACCACGCTCCCCAACACAGAGCTCAGCAAGCCTGAGGAACAATTCGAACGCCTGTGGCTTCCCTGGGATGACGCCCTGGCCCAACTCAGCTTTGAGGCCGAGCGGGAGTGGGTCCGCCGGGCACAGTGGGTACGGGACGCCCGGCTAGAGGACATCCCCCAGCAAGATCCCGAGGAGGCCGACAATCACGCCCAAATGAAGAAGTAGGTTGCCGTCAGTGAACAGGAAGAGAAGAAAACCCACATCTTGGGGATCAGCGATCAGGCCATAGGCCACAATTCGAACGACAAAATTCAAGAGAACGAGGGCCACACCGATCAAGACGGGCAGGCCCCGGACCTGCTCTAGTCTATCCAGAAACTGGCTCATCCTGTACTACACTCCCCTCAGACGCGCCACGAACTCAGATACGGGCTGCGCTCCGGAACCCCTGTTCTTTGTTCTTCAGGGATGGATCCAGCTCGACGGCCCTGTTCAGATCTCGGCTGGCCCTATCGTATTCGCCCTTGCTGCCATAGGCCAACCCCCTGACATAGTAGGCAATGGCCAGGTTCGGGTCCAGTGCCAGGGCTCGATCCAGATCCTGGATGGCGCGCTCATAGTCCCCGAGTTTTTCAAAGGCAGCCCCCCGGTGAGCCAACGCCTCGGCTGAGCCAGGGTCCAGGTCCAGCGCCAGACCAAAGTCCTCAACGGCCGGCTGGTACTCCCTGACCGCCACCCGTGCCTGTCCGCGGGCAAAGTAGGCTGCTGCATCCTTGGGATCGAGCTCGATGGACCGATCATAGTCGGCAATGGCAGGCCAGTGATCTCCCAGAGCCACATGGGTATTGCCTCGGGCCAGGAAAGCCGGTGCGAAGGTGGGCTCCAGCTCAATGACATGGGTAAAGTCAGCCAGGGCCTGCTCGTGCATTTCGAGATTGTGGTGCACAAGCCCTCGGTTGTAGAATGCGTTGCGTGATCGAGGCGCGAGCGCACAGCCCCGATCCAGGTCGCTCAGCCCAGCCGCAGAATCCCCGACGGCTGACCGGGCAATGCCTCGCGCCGTGTATGCGCCGGCATGGTTATCATCCAGTTCGAGGACACGGCTCTCATCCTGAAGGGCCTTCTCGTACTCGCCCGACCTGTTGTGCAGCAGACCGCGACGGTAGTAACCCTCTGCGAATCCAGGGTCAAGGCGAATCGCCCGTGTATAGTTCTCCTGGGCACGCTTTCTTTCAGCGATGCGCTCCTGGACCAAGCCACGATAGAGATACGCCCAGGGACTCTCTTCGAGCTTGAGCGCCCGTTCCAGATCTTGCAGAGTTGACTTGTAGCGGCCCAGCTCATAGTTAACCACCGCGCGGTTGACAAGCGCCTCGGGATTGTTGGGCACCAGGTCGATGGCCCTGCTGTAGTGGGCCAAGGCTCTCTCATAGTACCCCAACCGATAACAGGCCCCACCCAGTTCTAGCAACTCGTCGGCATGCTGCTGGACCTGAAGCGCACCGGAGTCTCTGCGGACTGTTACTGAGCTGATCATCTCGATCCGCTCCAACTGGGAAATGATCTGCCGCCATTGGCCACGCACATCTGCCGGCAATTCGGGCAACTCGGGCATGAGCGAGCTGCTCTTCAAGATCTCCGGCCCGACCTCCTGCACCTCCCCCTCGCCTGGCTGAGGAATCCCGGCTGCAGGCTTCAGGTCGTCGAACAGTGCCCACAGACGCTGCTTTTCCTCGCGGATCAAGTCCTCACGGAGATCCAGCTCGGCACGCAGGGCTCGCCGCTCGTCTTTCAGCAGCGAGATCTCGTGGTTCAACACATCTACTTCCGTGCCATGCGCTTGGTCGAGTCGTTTCCACTGCCGTTCGAACGCGTCACTTCGCCGTCCGAGATTCAGGGCCCACACCAGCTCGATTACGGCCACCAGAAGCAGGGTTGCCACGGGTCCCCAGCGTCCGATGTTCAGATCTACGACCAGGTAGTTGATCCAGGTCTCTATGAGGCGCGAGTAGGGCAACCACGCGCTCAGCCAGGGCCAGAAGAGCACGGCCAGGACTATCAGGGCGATGACGACTGCCAGGATGATCAGCAGAATCAAGTTGGGTCTTCGCATGACTAGCGCATTCCCTCCTTCAAATCAGGTAGGACCGGAACTGTTCCAACCACCGGCGAGGCAGATAGCCCTCGATGACAGTTCCGTGACCGTCATGGGACGTAGTCACTACCGTACCCTGGTCATGAAACAGGGTAGTCAGGTCACCCCGATCGTAGGGTACCTGGACAGTAATGTAGACAAGCCCCTCCGACAGCAGATCTTCGACACGCCCCAAGAGTTGGTCCAAGCCAGTCTTTTGAGCAGCGGAGATAAATAATCCGTCTGCAAGATCGGCCAAGGAAGCCCCAGGATCTGCAGGGTCAGGTAGTTGGTCGACCTTGTTCAGGGCCACGAACATGGGCCGGTCTGCGGCCCCCAAGTCGGCCAGGGTTTGCATCACAATCTCGCTCTGCTGGAATGCGTTTGGATGGGTACAATCTACAACGTGCAAGATCAGGTCTGCCTCTTTGATCTCCTCCAGCGTGGCTCGGAAGGCAGCCACCAGATCGGTGGGTAGCTTCTGAATGAAGCCTACTGTATCAGAGAACAGAACCTCCCGGCCACCGGGCAGAAGGACCCGGCGTGTGGTGGGGTCCAGGGTGGCGAAAAGCTTGTCCTCGGCCAGGACATCTGCCCCGGCCAGGGCATTGAGCACGGTAGACTTGCCTGCATTGGTATAGCCGACGATGGCAACTACAGGTACTGCCATCCGTTTTCTCTGCCGGCGATGGAGCGCCCGATGCCGGCGTACCTGCTCCAGCTCTTCCCGAATATGGGCCATCCGGCGGCCGATCTCCCGACGGTCCACCTCAAGCTGGGTCTCACCCGGGCCTCGGAGACCCACCCCACCAGTACCTCCCCGCGCTCCACCTCCGCCGGCCTGACGGGCAAGGTGAGTCCAGGCACGGGTCAGCCTGGGCAAACGATACTGGTACTGGGCCAGCTCTACCTGGAGCTGGCCCTCTCGGGTTCGTGCATGTTGGGCAAAGATGTCCAGGATCAGACTGGTCCGGTCAAGAAGCTTGACATCCTCACCAAGGGATTCTTCGAGATTCCGCAGCTGGCGAGGTGAGAGTTCATCATCAAAGATGACCACATTGCAGTCCAGGTCCTGGCGCAACTCGATCAGCTCCTCGACCTTGCCGGAGCCGATCAAGGTAGCGGCGTGAAAGCGCTGCAATCGCTGCCAAGTCTGTCCCGCGACCTCGAGGCCGGCTGTACGCGCCAACTGGGCCAGCTCCTTCAGCGAATCCTCGATATCCCAGCCCTTCTTCTGGTCCTTCAATTGTGCACCTACGAGCAGCGCGCGCTCGGCAGGGGCTTCGGTTTCAATCGGTGGTCTAGCGATGGTTCACCTCAATATACAAAACGCTTGATGCGTTCCATGGCTTCACGGACGCGGTTAGTGCTCATGCCTACCGAAATCCGCAGATAGCCCTCGCCGTGAGAACCAAAGTAGCTGCCGGGTGAGATGCTGACCCCGGCTTCTTCCAAAAGGCGCGTCGCGAATTCCGCCGAGGTATATCCTTCCGGTACGGTGGCCCACAGGTATAGGCTGGCCTGCGATCTGCCCACCTGGATGCCAGCTTCCCGCAGGGTTTCCAGAATCAGTTCCCGGCGCTCGTGGTATATCCTGTTGCGCTCCTTCAGCCAGCTCTGATCACCCGTAAGAGCTACGACAGCAGCATCCTGGATCGGCCGGAAGATACCAGAGTCGATGTTGGTCTTTGTCCGGGCAAGGGCCTCAACGGCTGTGGGACTGCCGACTGCCATGCCCACCCGCCAGCCAGCCATGTTGTAGGTCTTGGAAAGGGAATTGAATTCGAGGGTTACATCCCTGGCGCCAGGGATTTGGAGCAGGCTGGGTGCTACATAGCCGTCAAACGTGATATCACAATAGGGATTGTCATGGCAGAGCAGCAGATCGTACCGCCGTGCATAGTCCACCGCCCGCTCTAAGAACTCGAGAGGGGCCACAGCGCCGGTGGGATTGTGTGGATAGTTTAGCCACAGGATCTTGGCTGACCGAGCAATGTCCTTTGGAATTGCCTCCAGATCGGGCAGGTAGCCATTTTCAGAGAGCAACGGCACACCAACTGGCACCCCTCCTGCGAGCATCGTCCCCAAGCCGTAGGTTGGATAGCCCGGATCGGGCACCAAGACTGTCTGCCCCGGATCGACAAAAGCCAGTGCAATGTTGGCGATCCCCTCTTTCGAGCCGATCAGAGGGGTCACCTCTTTTTCCGGGTCAAGCTCGACGCCAAAGCGACGCTCATAATAGGCGGCAATGGCCCGCCGCAACTCGGGCGTCCCGTAATAGCCTGCGTAACTGTGGTGGGACGAATCGTGCACCGAACGCTCCAGCGCCTCGACGATGTCTTGAGGCGGCGGAAGATCTGGGCTGCCAATGTCCAGCCGGATGATGTCCTTTCCTTCAGCCACCAACTCCCGGATACGACGCCCGAGCTTGGCGAAAACGTAGGGAGGCATATTTTCCACTCTATTGGCTACATTCACCTTCGCACAGTCTCCTTTGCACAGTAGATTTCTTGCCATCTTGCCCGGCGGCAGGCTGGTCAAGCAGGCAAACTCTAATAGAGTCGCGCTTCCTCTTCTCCTCGCAGGACGCGGAGGGCACCGAGTACCAGCGCCAGCATCTCATCTTCGCCGGGATAAACCAGGACCTTGGCAATCCAGGCCACGCGCTCCTCGATCCAGCCCAGGAGCATCCTCGAGTGCGCGACTCCTCCGGTTATGACGATGGCATCTACTTTGCCCTTGAGCACCGTGGCCATCGCGCCGATCTCTTTGGCTATCTGGTAGGCCATGGCTTCATAGATCAGCCGGGCGTGGTCATCACCAGCCGCGATGCGCCTTTCCACCTCTAGGGCGCTGTTGGTGCCCAGGTGGGCCACCAACCCCCCTCTGCCGGCCAATTTGCGAAACATCTGCTCATAGGTGACGTTCAGGCCCTGATAGGGCGGCACG
>JASFHU010000202.1:0-7279 GCA_050123055.1 Anaerolineae bacterium | reverse complement strand
TGATCTCAAAGGTGACATTGGCATGCTCAATGATCGATTCGTGCCCCTCTCGGATACGAGCCTGCAGGAACTTGCCGGGCCGCCCCTTGGGCTCGCTGCGATAACAGGCCCGCCCTGCATGTTCCAACAAAACTTCAGGGCCACCCTCGTGGGACAAGAAACCGGTAATGCCAATGATTTCGACGTGCATGGAGCGCCTCCCTTGAATGGTCAGCGGTCAGCCATCTAGAAGCTGGTCTCAAACTCTCCGCCGATGGCTGACCGCTGGACAACAGGCCTACAATATCCCGTACTCGTCCTTGTACTGGGCAATCTCCGCCCGGATCTGAGACCGTTCGGCCAGCGCCTTCTGAGTGGGACTCATCAGGTTGTTCTGCCAACTGTCGGCCAGTTCTGATAGGTTCACCAGATGTGCCTCCAGCGGATCCAGGACCTTTTCGATGAGGGGATCGACAAAGGTTCCCCCTACACCTTTGCCCTCCTCCTCGGAGAACCAGTTGTCGCGCATGGGCTCCAGAATGAATGTATTGATCCCAGCTACCATCTCGTCGACACTGGTCACGAGAGCCACCAGCCCTGCCAGGGCGTCACGGAATCTGTCTCCCAGGCCAAAGGGCAAGTTATCGAGAAGCCTATTGGTGAGGTCCTCCACCGCGGCGCCGATGGCATTGTCGGTCGCCCGGTCCAGTGCATTGGCCACCGATGTTTGCAAGCTCTCAAGCCCATTGGCGACGGCTGACACCTGCGCTTCGAGCCAAAGAAGCGACTCTTGCGCTGAGGGTAAGGCCTCGGCCAGGGATAGCAGGGCTGTTTCAGCCCACGCCAGACCACGACTCAGCGCACTGGCCCCGGCCTCCAACGCCCCGAGGGGCAACGCCACGGCAGCCAACCCCTTCTCTAGGATGCCATCCAAACCGATCTTGTCCAGATCTTCATACAGCTCTAGCAGTCCCAGCATTTGGGCCAGTTCCTCTGCCGCGGCTTCCACGACAGCATCCAGTTCCAAACTGGCCGCATTCTGGCTGGCCGCTAGTTCGGCCTCGGCGGCTGCCTTGCTGGCCTCCAACTCGGCCTCGGCAGCATCCTTGGCGGCCAGCAACTCACCATCTGAGATCTTCCAAACGACCGCGCCGGTTCCCGCTGCCGCGGCGAGGCCCGCTGCCCCTCCGACCACCGCGCCAGTCAGAAAGCCACGCCGGCTGATGGCCTTTTGCTCGTCTACCGACGGCGCCTCTTCAAAGAACTCTTCCATTGTTTTCCCTTCTTCCATGGTCCTCCCTCTCAGATCCTGCGTTGGCGAAACATGCCACGTCCCAGGTCCTATACGCAGGGCTGGAGCAAAAGTTGCTCAGGAAGAGAACGTTTGTTTCATCCCCTCAATCAAACCCCTCAAACTCCTCGTCCCCCCGCAACAAGTTGACGTTCCTGGCCAGCCTATCTTGCAGCGCAGTCCCCTCCACATGGCCCACCTCAGCATACAGATCGGGACCATAGGTACGGGTCTGGACTACCACGGGCATCGGCACGGCGTGGCCCAGAATGAGGGCCTGCTGCCGGGTATCGAGACGGGCCAGCACCTGGCGCAACTCCCCCGCACCCGACACGCCGGTGAACACAGCGCGGATGTCCGCCTCGTTGTCCAGCAGGGCCGTGACGCGGGTGCCTATCTGGCTCATCACCTCCTCATCGATCCCGCTGGGCCGTTGGTCCACGATCAGCAGCGTCACGTTGTATTTGCGCAGCTCGCGGGCGATGGTGCCAAAGATCGTCTGCCTGGCGATGACCGGGTCCAGGAACTTGTGCGCCTCCTCGATGCAGATGACCAGCGGCGTCGGCTCCTCGCTCTGCCGGCCCAATGCCGACTCCTTACGCTGCACGTAGCGGCCGTGAATGCGCCGGGTCAAATAGTTTGCCACCAGGAGATAGGCCTCCAGTGTGCTGCCGTAGCGGCCGAACTCCAGGATGACGTGGATCTCTTTGTCCAGGTACTCCATGATCTTGCCCACTATGTCCTCGTGGACCTGGGGCTGCAAAAAGTCGAACCGGCGAAGGAGGCCCAGCTTGCGCTGGATGGCCCCCAGCGTGCCGCCGTGGAGCTTGCCCTCGTCCAGCAGAATGTCCAACTCGGTCGGACCTTCGCCCTCTCCCTCGGCCAGCAGCTTTTCGACCCACCGCTTGCCCAACCGCCGCCGGAGGTAATAGAGGGCTTCGACCTGAATGTCTGTCAGCCCCATCAGGGAGCTGAGCATGTCCACGTCCTCGGGCTCGATCTGGTCGTAGCCGATGCGCACCGTCAAGTCGACCTTGGACTCCCTCCGCCGGGATGACTCGGGGTCAAGCGTCATGACGCTCACCTTGCCGGGGAAGAGCTGGCGCAGCCCCTTCACGCGGTGTCTGCCCTCGGCCTGGCTCTCCCAACCGTACTCGTTGTGCATATCAAAGATCAGGTTGACGGCCACATTCTGCTTGATGATGCCCGCCAGCAACGTCCGGGTCAGGAAGGTCTTTCCAGTGCCAGTCTTTCCGAACACGCCGCTGGAGCGCTCCACCAGGCGCTGCAGATTGAGATGAACGCGCACCTTCTCCATGTCCAGGGGCGTACCGACGTAGAAGTGGCGCTCATCCTCCGCGCCAAAGACATGGTTCACATCCTCCTCGGTGGCCTCGTACACCGGGGAAAAGTGAGCCGGGATCGTCTTGACCGGTCGTGGCTCCTCCGAACCGGCCTGCGCCGGGTCTGGCACAGCCTCGAGAACCAGCATCGGCGAGACCTCCAGCCGGCCATAGGTGCTCGTCCCCTGGTGGACCTGGGCCAGGAATCGGTCGGAGGTATCGGGCGGTGTCTTTTCGATGACCGGATTGGTGCTGTCCAGCGCCACGTCGGTAATGATGCTAAAAAACCGGCGGTCCGTCTGGCCACGAACCACCACGTAGCGGCCCACGGCCATCCCTTCGACAACGGCGGTGCGGTCCAGCTTGACATTCAGTCCCCTGCTCAGGCTGCCGCCCACGACAATGCCCAGGCGGCGAGCCTCAGCCTTCATCTCTGGAGTGGGGGTGCGGGGTGATATGAACTCGTCGAGCTCACTACGCTCATCCGTCATGGCCGTATCCTCCGCAGAATGGCATCCAGCCGAGCCGGGTCCATCGCCAGCAAGCGGGCCAGCTCTCGACCGGCGTCGACCAGGAAACCGCGCCCACGCGGGCCCCGCGCCCTGGCCGCATAGCGCAAGTTGGCGGCCAGCAATTCGTCGGCGGGTAGGTCACGTTGGTCAAGCACTAGGCGAAAGTAGTCAAACCGTTCCGTAAAAGCGACAAGTTCATCTTGTGCACAGGTATGGATCACATCCAGGCTCAGCGGTGGTTGAGGTGGCAGCCAGTGATAGATCTCTCCTGCCTGGCTGTAGCCCACCACCAAGACCCCCACTTCGATGGGCACCTGCCGGTTTCGACGTTGGTCCTCGATGTACTCCGACGGCAGACCATCGGTGGTCGCCATCTGCCGGACAAAGGGATCGTCCTCCATGCGCACGTCGTGGATCAAGCCAAAGATCTCGTCGTTACCCAGGGTGCGAACCTTGACCAACGAGCCAAAAACCGGCACCTGGGGCTGCAATACCTGGCAGCCGACCGCATACCGCGTCGTGCTGGAGCGGATGATCCGCCCAACCTCAATCTCCATACTTCAATCTCCAGCTAGTATCGTCTCCGGCGCCAGCGAGCCACCTGTTTCTGCTGCGCCTTGGGCGAGAGTTCTGGCAGTGGCAAGCTGTGGCGGGCCATGGCCTGCACGATCATCCCTTGTAGAATCTCCCGCTCCTCGCCCAGGATGACAGCCTGCTCGTCGGCGCGAGTCAGGACATAGGGGTAGCCGTTGTTGAAGCGGCACTGGTCATAGATCGCTGCATGAACCAGATCCAGCCGCTCTGCCCTTTGGGATATCCACTCTGGAACCTCCACACGGGCAAGGTCGGTGCCCGTATTCAGATAGAAGAAGTAGATAGCATGTCCCCGACCCCGAAAGTCCCGGTTAACCGCCGTGCCGCGCGCGAACAGGGCCGAACGCTCACCAGCCTGGAGGTTGCCAAACAGCGCCCGGTCAGTCAGCCCCCGGTAGCCGGTGTCAGCCAGGCCGCCGACAGCCAGCCGTTGCTCGGGCTCCAGATGGGCCAGATACAACAAGGCCACCACCTCGGCACTGTGCGGTCGGCTGACAAACCCCGCAACCGAGACATCAGCCGCGCGCAACCGGTCCAGACTGGCCAGGTAGTCGCCCAAGATACGCGCCTGCTGTCCTTCGGGGATAGCCGCGCGCTGTAACCATATCAGGAGCGAACCATCGGCCAGAGCCAGGCGCAGCGGCCCACCGGCTGGCTCGTCAAGAGACAGCGCGACCAGGGTCCGCATCTCGGCCAGGTCGCGCTCCGCGCTGACCAAATCGCTAGAAACTGGCCGGCCGTCAGGGTATACCTGGTCCTCAGCATAGAACAACCGCGGATCGGTAGCGGCATCGGGCGCCTGACCGCTGCCACGCCGAAAGACAATGCTGCCCACATTGATCACATAGTAGAAGGCCATCCCATGCCGGTCGGGGTAGATCTGCGAACCATCAGCGGCAACCAGGGTGACCCGCTCCGGCAGGCTCGGAACTGGGAACCTCCCGTCCAGGGACTCGTCTCCGGGGCTCGCACAGCGCCACCTCTGACCTGCCTCCGACTCTGCCACCTGGCGCAGTTCCTCCTGCCGGTGGGCAAATAGCCGCAGTAGCTCGCGGGCAGCGGGCAGGGCCTTGCGCTGCCTGCCCACGCGCTCAGCCAGCACCTGGCCCATCTCTTCAATCTGCTGCGTGACCTTGTTCAACTCCAGCGTCATGGTTTTCCCCCGGCGCCCATTATACCGCAACGGCGCCTGGATGGCAAAGGGAAAGCAGAGCTCTCTCCTTGCCAGCTCTGACCGGATGTGGTAGACTAGGGCCGAAGCGAAGGGGGGGAGAAGAGAAGGCATGGAAGCACTCAAAGATCGAATCCTGCGTGATGGTGAGAACCTGGGCAGAGGCATCCTCAAAGTTGACAGCTTTATCAACCACCAGGTCGATCCGGCGCTCATGCTGGAAGCGGGACGGGAGCTGGCCGCCCTCTTTGCCGATATCGGCGCGACCAAGGTGTTGACCGCCGAGATCTCGGGCATCGCTCCGGCGCTAACCACGGCCCTGGCCCTCAATGTGCCCCTTCTCTATGCTCGCAAGACCAAACCGGTCACCATGACCGAGCCCGTTTACGTCGAGGCGGCCCCCTCACATACCAAGGGCGTTGCCGTATTCCTGATGTGCTCGCCCGAGTTCCTGACACCGGACGACCGCATCCTGATCATAGACGACTTTTTGTCCAGTGGCCAGACCATCAACGCCCTGGTGCGGATGGTACGCCATGCCGAGGCCGAACTCGTAGGGATCGGTGCGCTCATCGAAAAGTCGTTTGAAGGAGGGCGTGCGGCCCTCGAACCGCTCGGGGTACCACTTTACGCGTTGGTGGCCATCGACAAGATGACCGACGACCAGCTCGTCTTTGCAGAGTAGACGCCTCTATGTCTCAGCCCGACGCAGACCGCGAAGCCATCGCCATACTCGACTTTGGCTCGCAGTATAGCCAACTCATCGCCCGCCGCGTACGCGAAGCGCGCGTCTACTGCGAGCTTTTTCGATACGATGCGCCGGCCGAAGAGGTACTGGCCCTCAAACCGCGCGGTTTTATCCTTAGCGGTGGCCCAAGCAGTGTCTATGAACCCAACGCACCCCGGTTGCCCGCCTACGTGCTGGGGAGCGAACTGCCAGTGCTGGGCATCTGCTATGGCATGCAACTGTTGGCCCACAACCTGGGCGGCCGGGTGGCTGCTGCCCAGCACCGCGAATATGGCCCTGCCCTGCTGCAGGTCACTGACCTTGCCTGTCCCCTGTATGCTGAAGTGCCCTTTGCCCTGCAAGTCTGGATGAGCCATGGAGACCGTATCGAGGCACTGCCGAGTGGGTTTGCCGTGGTTGCCCAGACCGACAATTCCCCCATCGCCACCATGGCTCACCCTGGCCGCCGCCTGTTTGGGCTTCAGTTTCATCCGGAGGTGATCCACACGCCGCGGGGTGCGGACATCATACGCAATTTTCTTTACCGCGTCTGCGAGCTGCGCGGAATCTGGACCCCGGCCCACTTTGTTAGCCAGGCCGTGAGCCGCATCCGCCGGCAGGTGGACGACGGGCGGGTGCTATGCGCCCTATCCGGGGGCGTCGACTCGGCCGTGGTTGCCACCCTGGCCCATCGGGCAGTCGGCGACCAGCTCACTTGTGTTTTTGTGGACCACGGCATGTTGCGCCAGGGCGAGCCGGGCCAGGTGATCCGCACCTTCGAGCAGGAACAGGGCATGCGTTTGGTGGCCGTCCCCGCTGTCGAGGAATACCTGGTGGCACTGGCCGGAATCACCGATCCGGAGGAAAAGCGGCGCATCATAGGCGAAAAGTTTGTGCGCATCTTTGAGCAGGAATCGCGCCGCCTGGGCCGCTTTGATTTTCTGGCCCAGGGCACCATCTATCCGGACGTGATCGAGAGTGCCGGAACGGGACGCCCTGGCGCGCACCGCATCAAGACCCACCACAACGTCGGCGGCCTGCCCGACGACATGCAATTGGCCCTGGTCGAGCCCCTGCGCACCCTGTTCAAGGACGAAGTCCGGGCCGTGGGCCATGAACTGGGATTGCCCGATGAGATCGTCTACCGCCAGCCCTTTCCTGGGCCAGGATTGGCCGTCCGCATTCTGGGTGAAGTGACATGGGAACGGCTGGAAACCCTGCGCGCTGCCGATGCCATCTTTACCGAGGAGCTTGCCAGCGCTGGCCTGCTCCGCCAGCAGGAGGGACAGGGCACCGCCCAATCCTTTGCCGTTCTGCTGCCGGTGCGGAGCGTGGGTGTGATGGGCGATGGGCGGACCTATGCCAACGCCGTCGCCTTGCGGGCCGTCACCACCGACGACTTTATGACTGCTGATTGGGCCCGCCTACCCTACGAGCTCCTGGCGCGGGTCAGCAACCGCATCGTCAACGAAGTGCCGGGTATCAACCGGGTGGTCTATGACGTGTCCAGCAAGCCTCCAGCGACGATCGAGTGGGAGTGATCGGGGGGGCGGGAGTTCCATCGATGATCCTCGGCATTGACGTCGGCGGCACCTTTACCGATTTTGTCTTGCTCGATGCCGCGGGCCGGGTCAGCATCCACAAGCTGCTGACCTCGGCCCG
>JASFHU010000201.1:0-7336 GCA_050123055.1 Anaerolineae bacterium | reverse complement strand
CCATCGGCGGAACCGGCTCCGAGCGCAGATGACAGGGGAAGGGGCAACTTTGCTACGGCTGGCGGGCCCGGGGGAGGTATCCACGGCGTGGATGACGCGATCCTACACACGCTGGTATACGCAGACCTCTTTGACTACCCTCTCACAACCGAGGAGATCCACCGCTACCTGACCGGCTACCCGGCCCCGCTGTCGCTGGTCGAAGAACATCTGCAGCGTAATGGACGGAGCGGCGAGCAGTGGGCCTCGGTCTCGCGCTTTTGGTTCCTGGCAGGGCGCGAACACCTGGTCGACCTACGCAGGCAACGGGAGAGCTATTCGCAGGTCCTTTGGCCCAAAGCCCGGCGTTTTGGACGCCTGATTGCGGATCTGCCCTTTGTGCGAATGGTGTCCATCACCGGTTCCTTGGCCATGCACAATGTAACCAACCCCCAGGATGATGTCGATCTCTTGATCGTGACGGCCGAGGATCGGGTATGGCTTGGCCGTGCGCTGGTGATCCTGGTTGTACACCTGGGCCGGCGGTTTGGCGTTGAGCTTTGTCCCAACTATGTGATGGCCGAAAGCTGTCTGGAAATGGGTGAGCCCAGTCTCTACATCGCTCATGAACTGGCACAGCTTCTCCCCCTTCACGGCGCTGACATCTACCACCGCCTGCTGAAGAGCAACGCCTGGATGGTCGACTATTTGCCCAACGCGTCACCTCGCCGTCCTGAGGAAGACAGGTCGGGCCCCGCGAAGTACCGCGGGCAGCAGTTGGTGGAAGCGCTTCTGGGCGGGCGCCTCGGCGATGGACTGGAGCAGTGGGAACGCGAGCGCAAAATCCCACGGCTGCGCCAGATTGCTATCGAAAAGGGGGGTACGGGCACCAGCTACAATGCCAAGCTGTGCAAGGGGCACATCGACGATCACGCTGCTGCGGTACAGGAACGGTATGACGCCCAGCTTGCTGAACTGGGGCTTTAACCTGGGGGACTCTATGAGGGAGCGCCTGGCCCGCTGGTTGGAGACCCTGAGCATCTGGGGGCTGGCTGCCCTGCTTGTAACGCTGCCGTTCTGGCGACACCGGGTCCTGATCCATCGCCCAGTGGACCCTGTCTTTTTTGAGTTTCACGATATCACGCTCTACACCAACGATCTGGTCTGGTGGATGGCAGTGGGTGCCTGGCTGTTGAGTCGTCTGGTGGACCGCACGCCCGCCAGACTACGATTGGGCCCCTGGTTCCTTTTTGGCCCGCTGGCCGGGTTCATCGTTCTCAGCATGGTAGGGGTTCCTTTTGCGATCGATCGTCTCTACGCCGCGTATCAGACCTTGCGGCTGCTAACGCTCTTGGCGCTGTATCTGCTTCTGGTGAATATCCCTCTGGCACGAGGGACCGTCGCCTGGCCGTTGGCTGCCGGTATGGCACTGCAAACGGTCGTCGCCGTGCCCCAGTTCGTCCTGGGGCGATCTCTCGGCCTGAAAAGGCTAGGGGAGGTGACAGTGGATGCTGCCTGGCCGGGAGCCAGTGTGGTCATGGTCGGTGAGGAGCGCTGGCTGCGGGCCTATGGCTTGTCGCAGCATCCCAACTTGTTGGCTGGCTGCCTGATGGCCATGCTGTTGGTGGTTGTCGGCTATTACCTGATACAGCGCGACTGGCGCAGGATTCCTCTGCTCCTGGCCCTGGGCCTGGGATTCACCGGCCTGCTTCTTACCTTCTCGCGCGCAGCCTGGCTGGGAACGCTCGTAGGGGGCGGGGCCATGCTTGTACTGCTTGCCTGGGCCTGGCACCGGAAGCAGTGGTCCCCTGACTGGCTCGCCCTTGCGTTGCTGTCTGCTGTCCTGTTGGGGCTGATTGTGAGCTTTGTCGCCATCAACTGGCCCCTGCTGCAACCCCGGCTGGGCCTCGTCAGTCAGGGTACCGAAATCCGGTCCGTTGAGGCCAGAAAGATGCAGGTTCCGGCCGCGCTGGAACTGATCCGGCTGCGCCCGGTGCTCGGCGTGGGCTTGGGCAACTATCCAACAGCTCTGTACCAACTGGCACGGGACACCGTCGCTGCCTACCCCGTCTTCCAGCCGGTTTACAACGTCGCCCTGCTGGTCACTGCCGAACTGGGGATTCTGGGGGGGCTGTTGTGGCTCTTTCTGATCCTGTCACCCTGGACGGCGCTCTGGCTGGGCCGCCGGCAGGTGCGGATCACCGCCTGGTGGACCGGGCTGAGCGGCGCCTTTCTGGCCCTGACTGTGATCAGCTTTCTGGATTTCTATGTCTGGACCTCTCACCAGGGGCGGCTCATGCTGTGGCTCGTGTTGGGACTGTGGGCCAGGGAGTGGGGGGCAGCCGAACGAAATGCTTGATGAGGTTGGAACGCCTGGTCGAACCTGATAGGCGCGCACCAGAGATTGGCACTAGAAAGGATACATCTGTCTATGGTTGATCTGCTGCTGGTCAATCCTCTATTCCTGGACCGCGATCCTGTGGAGAAGCGGCTCATGACGCCCTACTTTCCCTTGGGCTTGTTGTACCTGGCTGCGACTGCTCGTGAGGCAGGGTACACAGTGTCTATCTTTGACGCCATGTTCCAACCCGACGATCAGGGCTTTGTCGCGACATTGGAGAAGGAGCAACCCAAGGTCGTGGGCATTGGCGTCCTGGCCACGGTGCGTGCGGCCGCCCTGCACCTGGCTGACCTGGCAAGTCGTCACGGCACAGCCGTCATCGTCGGGGGGGCAGATCCCACGGGCCGCCCAGAGAGCTATCTCCACCATCAGGTCAATGGCTCCCGACCGGTGGAGGTGGTTGTCGTCGGCGAGGGTGAGCAGACCCTGCTGCAATTGCTCCCTGTTCTTCTTGATGGCGAACAGAGAGATGAGCGTTTGAGCAAGATCGATGGCATAGCCTATCTGGATGTCGACGGGCAATTGGTGTCCACCGCCACCAGGGAACACTGCATCGACCTCGATAGCCTCCCCCTGCCCGCCCGCGACCTGATCGACATCGAAGCCTACCGGCGGGCGTGGCGCGGGCACCACGAGCACTTTTCCCTGTCGATCATTGCCACACGAGGTTGTCCCTACGGCTGCAAATGGTGCCAGAAAAGCGTCTTTGGTCGCAGTTTCCGCCTGCGCGCTCCTGAAGCGGTCGCCGAGGAGATGCGCTCGATCAAGAAGGAGTACCACCCCGATCAGCTTCGGATTGTGGACGACGTGATGGGCATCGATCGCAATTGGGTCCGTGCCTGGCACGACGCCGTCCTGGCCCGCGATGCGGTCATTCCTTTCGAGTGCTTGTCACGGGTGGACCTGATGGACGAGGAGCTGGTACGCTTGCTCCAGGAGGCGGGTTGCATTCGCATCGCCTTTGGCGCCGAGTCGGGCTCGCAGAAGGTGCTCGATGCCATGAACAAGGGCACCCAAGTAGGACAGATCCGGCACGCAGCCGAGCTCTGTCGCCGTGCCGGGATCGAGATCTATTACTACATCATGCTTGGCTATCCCGGGGAGGAGTGGGACGACATCCGCAAGACGGTTGAACTGCTGAAGGAAACCCGTCCTGACCTGTTCAGTTGTACCATTGCCTACCCCCTTCCCAGTACCGAGTTCTTTGAAGAGGTCAAGCACCGGCTGCTGGACACACCCGACTGGGACTACACCGCAGAGAACCGGCTCCTATTCCGGCGCGAGTATTCGACCCGTTTCTATCGCTGGGTCGTGCGCTGGCTTCACCAGGAGTGGCATATTTCGCGGCTGCGCAATGGCCAAGAACAGGCCAACCTTGCCGGATGGCTGCGCCGGCTGGCGGGCCTGGGGGCAGCGCGCGCCATGGTCGGCCTGCTGCGCCATGCACCCAGCGATAGCGTGTGAGCCATGCCGGATCGAACAACAACGTTTACGGACCACGATCCACACAACGGGTACTATGCCGGAGTCTCGCAAGCATTCGATAGGGCAGCCCAGAACTATGACGCCCTCTATCAGGCCAACCCGGTCATGGCCTGGATGCGTAGTGAAAGCCTGACTGCACTCCTGACTGCTTTTGTGCCCGGCAGCCGGCTCCTGGAGATAGGCTGCGGAACCGGAGACGAAGCGATTGCCCTGAGTCGTGCCGGATATCGCATCGTGGCGACCGACATTTCAGCGGGCATGATCGATGCGGCGCGCACCAAGGCTCAGACACTTGATCCGGGTGAGGTGACCTGGCGGGTACTGGCAGCGGGCCGCTTGGTGGAACTCCTGGGCGAGTATGGTCCGGGCTCCTTTGATGGCGCCTACGCCAGCTTTGGCGCGCTCAATTGTGAACCCGAACTAGCACCCGTGTTCGATGCCCTCGCCCGCCTGCTGCGACCTGGCGCCGCGTTGGTCTGCTCGGTGATGAATCGGTGGTGTGCCTGGGAGATCGGCTGGGAGCTATTGCACCTGCACCCCCGCCAGGCGTTCCGCCGTCTGGGGAAAGGATGGCTGACGGCCGGCCTGGCTTCTCCGGGAGGATCCCAGCCGGTCCCGGTGCTTTACTACACACCTCGCGGACTTGAGCGCGCTTTTGCGCCCCAGTTCAGGACGCAAGCCGTGTTTGGCTTGCCGGTCTTCCTCCCGCCCCCCTACCTGGCCCACTTGCTCGACCGGCACCCGGCCCTATTCTCTCGCCTGCAGCGGTTCGAGCGCTTCCTGCGCGACCGGTTTCCATTTCATGCCCTGGGCGATCACTTTTTGCTGGTGGCCATCCGCACCGGGCAGGCGCCTGCCTCCAGCCAGGAGCGTCGTTGATGCGACCTCACAGCGCCCTGGGTTGTCCCTACTGCCAGGCAACCCTCAATGCTAGCGGAATATCAAGCACCCCATGGCAGTGCTGCGAGTGCGGGCAGCGCTTTGCTGTAGATGGACAGATCCCCGTTCTGTTGCGCCGGCAGGATGTCACGCGGTTTGCCGAGTTCAGCCGCCAGTATCGAGAGGCCCGCCTGCGCGAAGGCTGGCAGCCTCTCACTCTGGAGCAGGCACTGGCGCTTCCCGAGGGTAGTCCAGCCGGGTACCCGGTGCTCTACTGGCAGGTGCGACGTCAGAGCTATTGTGCCCTGATGGACATCCTGGCCCGCGAAGGGCCTTCACCGGCCGATGGCCCTGTCGCCGATCTGGGGGCTGGGAACGGCTGGCTTGGCTACCGCCTGGCCAAAGCCGGCTATCATACCCTCGCCGTGGATGCGAGCCTGGATGACGATTGGGGCTTGGGGATGGCAGAACGGTGGTACCTGCCCCGGGTTCCGCTGCGGCTGGTGCAGGGCAACCTGGAATACCCTCCCTTGCAGGCAGGCCAGCTCTCTTTGATCGTGTTCAACGCCAGCCTCCACTACGCGCTAGACCTGGGACACACGTTGCGGCGTACTGCACGCGCCCTCCAGCCTCGTGGGCGGATCATCATTCTGGATACGCCGGTGGCCCGCCAACCACGATCCGGAACCGGCCGGGGAGACCGCCACCTGGGTCGTGAGGAGCTGCACCAGGCGTTATCGGGGGCCGGGCTGTCCCCCAGATGGGTCGTGATCGGCCGCGGGGCGCGATGGTGGTCTTACCAGGCCAAGGCCTGGCTCCGCCGGGCACCAAGGTTCGCATTTCCCTTGATCATCGCCGACCCGGTGCCATGAAAAGTCATTTGCTACTCTATTCCCTCGCACTCTTCCTTCTCCTAACGATCCCTCTGGGCTGCCGATCGGCCAGCCAGGAGGCAGAGGAGGTTGGGCCGGGCCACCGCTTCAAGCCAGCTTCGGATGCAGTGATCTCGTCCCCCATCGCCTTCGATTTCGACGGCGACGGCGAGCTAGAGATTGCCGTCGGCTCGTGGGATGGCTACTTTTATCTACTCGACAAGCGCCTCAACGATCTGCCCGGCTGGCCCAAGCACAGCCCCAAGGGTTTTTTCTCCTCTCCGTCATTGGCCGACCTGGATGAGGACAGCGTGCCCGAGATCGTCGTCGGCTCGGAAGCTGGCAAGCTGTTCGCCTGGAACGCAGCGGGGGACGACGCCAGAGGCTTCCCCGTGGATCTAGGTTACAGGCTGTGGGCTTCGCCGGCTGTGTCTACCGAGCCGGGCACCCCAGACGCGGGCGGTCAGGCCATCGCCATCGGCAGCCTCGAGCAGATGCACCTACTCGATGCTCGTGGACAGCCTCTGGACGGCTGGCCGCAGCCCATCTACGGCTGGCCCGATGCGACGGCTGCCTTTGCGCCGCTTGCCGAAGGTCAAGGCATCCTGACCGTCACCACGCTCACCCCCGGCGACCCGTCGCGCGGATGGCTGTACGCCTGGCGTGAGAATGGCAGCCTGTTGCCCGGCTTTCCGGTCGAATTGCCGATGGACTCTGACTCTTCCCCGGCGGTGGCCGACTTTGACGGCGATGGCCGATGGTGGATCGTCGCCGGCGATGATGCAGGCTGGCTGCATGTGGTAGACACCGGTGGACAGGAGCGTCCAAATTTCCCGGTACGGACTGCCGGGCCTGGAGCTGGTCCCACCCCCACGCCCCACCCTCCGGGCGGCAATATCTATTCCATCGAGGCCTCGCCGGCGGTGGCCGATCTGGATGGCGACGGCCGCCTTGAGATTGCCGCCGGCTCCTGGGACGGGCGCATGTACCTCTGGGATGACGGCGGCCAATTGCTGCAGGGTTGGCCCATCGCGGTGAACGACCAGATCATCTCCTCGGCTGCGCTGGTGGACCTGGATGGTGATGAGCGGCTGGACATCGTCGTCGGCTCCAAGGACGGTCACCTGTACGGCTGGACAGTCGAGGGGACAACGTTGCCCGGGTTCCCCTACGACCTGGGCGCGCCGGTTTTTTCTTCGCCGTGGGTCGGTGATCTGGAGGGGGATGGCCAGGCCGATATCGTCGTGGGGGCGAACAATGGCATTCACCTGCTCGAGGATGTTGGACCTTTGGGCCGCCAGGCCTGGCCAACGTTTCACCGAGACGCGCAGCGAACCGGGGTCGCGCCATGAAGCTGAAACGTGGACTGGTTTTGGTAGCCGGTGCAATCATGCTACTGGCTGTTCTGAGGGAAAGCAGAGAGCCCTACATCTGGCTCTTCGTCGACGATCTGGTCCATCCCAAACCTGCCCCCCTCGAGCTGGGACTATCCAAGGGTCTGGCTTTACGACTCTACACCGACACACGGCCCCACACCGGCAAAGTAGCCCGACTGCAGAAAGGCCTAGTCCTGGTGGTCGAAGATCCAGAGTCCCGATCGGACGGCGACCAGGAGCGTATCGAGGAAGGTTTTGGCTTTGGCTTACCCCTGATCGAGGTGGATGGTCAGGCCTACCTTTCGCGTACCGCAAAGGTCGCGCAAGACGGTGATAGTCTGGTC
>JASFHU010000200.1:0-7357 GCA_050123055.1 Anaerolineae bacterium | reverse complement strand
GCGGGACATCCTCGATCGCTGGCTGGGCCTGGGCACGCTCAACATCCAGACGGCGGGGATGAGCGGCCAGAAAGGGGCCGAAGAGCATCTGGCAGGCCTGACTGTAGTTCAGGAGGTCTACGATGCCGTGGCGGAGGAGCTGCGCCGCTTCCGGGGCGGCATGGCCCCGACACAGGCCAGCGTGGAGGATGAGCCGCTCACCAGCCCGCCCGGCGTCCTGGGGGATATCCTGGCCGAGGTCCGGGGCATCCGGGAGGCGATGGAAACCCAGGGCTGAGCGCGTGCAGTTGCCCTCCCAGTGAGAGCTTTTTGGACAAAGCCTAGTACTGGGCGGCGCAAATGGACCCGCGGTTCGTAGTAACGACTTCAGTCGTTTCTGAGCGAGCCAAGCGACTGAAGTCGCCACTACGAGCACATCGAATCCCCCTTGACAGAACACCAGACGAGGAGGATGGGACATGTCGAAGGAACGTAACGAGCAGAGCCCTGAGCAGACCAACTATCTCGCCCGCGGACTGGCATTTGGCCTGATCTACGGGGTAGCATTGGGGGTCGTGTTTGGCGTTGCTCTGGGCAACATGGCCTTCATGGCGATAGGTATCGGTGCTGGCATGACTCTCGGGCTATCGATCGGCACTGCCATGCAGGAACGCCACAAAGAGGATGGGGCATAGGTCATCGCCAGTGGTCATGTTCCGATCTATTCACATCCTAACGAGGGGTGATCTGCTGAGAATAGCAGCCGATGAAGCCTCGTAGCGCCGCTCAGGACGCTGTTTGCAGCGGGCGGCCGGCGAGCATCGGAGGAGGGTTTTCTGTGACCACTGTAGAGGTTTCACATCTGGCCAAGCGATTCGGCGAGACAGAGGCCGTGGTCGACGTCAGCTTTGTCGTCGAGCCGGGCGAGATCTTTGGTCTGCTGGGTCCCAACGGCGCCGGCAAGACGACGACCATCCGCATGATGCTGGACATCTACAAGCCGGATTCCGGCACCGTCCGCATTTTTGGCGGCGCGCTGAACCTCGACAAGAAGCGCCGCATCGGCTACATGCCCGAGGATCGAGGGCTGTACAAGGACCTGAAACTGGAGCCAACCCTGGTCTACCTGGCGGCGCTGAAGGGGATGGACGAGAAGGCGGCCCTCAGCCGGCTGGGTGACTGGCTGGAGATGTTCGATCTGGCCGAACACCGCCACAAAAAGGTCTCAGAGCTGAGCCGCGGTATGCAGCAGAAGGCACAGATCATCGCCACGCTGCTACACGATCCGGACCTGATCGTCGTCGACGAGCCCTTCTCCGGCCTGGACCCGGTGAACACGCGGCTGGTCAAACAGGTGTTCGAAGAGCAGCGCCAGGCGGGGAAGGCGATCCTGATGTCTACCCACCAGATGTACCAGGTGGAAGCACTGTGCGACCGCATCGTGCTCATTGACGAGGGACGCACGGTACTGTACGGGCCGGTGAGCGAGATCAGGCGCAATTTCGCCGGCAACGCGGTGACCATCGAGGGCCAGGGCGATTTTGGCCACATCCCGGGTGTTCTGGAAACCCGCCATCTGAACGGCACCTGGCACCTGGCCCTGGAGATCGGCACCGATCCACAGGCTGTATTCCGTGCCTTGGCCGGACGCGAAGGAGTGCGGATCGAGCGCTTTGAGCTGGAGGCACCCTCGCTTGATGACATCTTTGTCCAGGTTGTGGGTCGGCACAGCATGCCAGAGGGCGCAACGGAGCCGGAGGCACGCTATGCATAACTACTGGCTGATCGCCAGGCACGAATACCGCAACACGGTGCTCCGGCGCGGGTTCATCCTCATGACTGCAGCGATCCCGCTGGGTCTGGCGGCCTTGGTGGCACTGACCATTCTGGTGGTGCGTTCGGGGGAGGATCACCGGCCGGTGGGCTATGTGGATCATTCGGGCATCCTCGATGCCGAGCTTCAGGCCAACCT
Organism: Anaerolineae bacterium; assembly: GCA_050123055.1. Lineage (GTDB taxonomy): Bacteria > Chloroflexota > Anaerolineae > JAAYZQ01 > JAAYZQ01 > JASFHU01. The sequence continues at coordinate 5,406 of JASFHU010000200.1, read as the reverse complement.
GTCCGGCGACGCCGTCGAGATTCGGGCCTTTGCCAGCGAAGAGACTGGCCGCGCGGCCGTGGAGGGGGGAGAGATCCAGGCCCTGTTTGTCCTGCCGGCAGATTACCCGCACACCCTCGAAAGCGATCTCTACTTTCTGGAGGAGCCGCCAAGCAGTGAGGTGTGGGGCGATTTCGACGATCTGGTTCGCCACAGCCTGCTGGCCGGGAAGCCAGAGGAGCTACAGCAACGCCTGTTCGAAGGGACAGATATCACCGTGCACGACGTGACCAGTGGTCGGGAGTTCAGCGAGAGCAGCATCATCAACATCATTTTGCCGTTCGCTGCTTCCTTCTTTTTCTTCTTTGCCACCATGTCGGCGGCGGGCTATATGCTAGGGGTCGTGGCGGGTGAAAAGGAGAACCGGACCATCGAGATCATGGTCACCTCGGTGACGCCGGGACAGCTCATTGGCGGCAAGACGCTGGGTCTACTGGGGGCGGCGCTGACTCAGCTTGGCATCTATACCCTGGCCATCGTCACTGGCTTGATCGTGGCCGCGCCCTACATACCGGAGCTTCAACGGGTGGTCGTCCCCTGGGATTACCTGGCAGTGATGGCCTTGTTTTTCCTGCCCACCTATGCCCTGATCTCGGCGGTGATGATCGCCATCGGTGGGGCCGTCACCGAGGTGCAACAAGGCCAGCAACTGGCCGGCCTGCTCAACTTTCTCTACCTGGCGCCGATGCTGCTGCTGCCGCTCCTGTTTGCGAACCCGGGACACCCAGTCATCCTCTTTCTTACCATCTTTCCCACCACCTCCTTCCTGACCGTCTCACTGCGATGGGGCCTGGGCACGGTGCCGCTGTGGCAGCTTGCTATCAGTTGGGTTGTGCTGGTGGCGACGGCAGGATTTATGGTCTGGGCGGCGGCACGGATCTTTCGTGTCGGGATGTTACGCTACGGGCAGCCTCTGAGCTTCAAGGCGGCACTGGAAGCTGTCAAAGTGGGCAGGGCCTAGTTATCGCGGACTGGAGGATGCGATGCGGACTGGTTGGCTGGTGGTGAAACATGACCTGGGGGTTGCGCTGCGGCAGCGGTCCTTCTGGTTCTTCACCCTGCTGGTGCCCGTCCTGTTATTGGCCGTCAATGGTTACCGTATCATCAAGGCTGGAGACCTGGGCGGCACCGACAATGAACGTAGCGGGGAATCGGCGAGGGTTGCCGGGCCTGGGGACCTGGCAGCCATCGGCCTGGTGGACGAGGCGGGCCTGATCGCCAACCTACCACCTGGCCTTCCGCCTGGCCTGTTCGTGCGCTTTGCCGACGAATCCTCGGCCCTGGCAGCCCTGCAGGCCGGTGAGATAACCCAGTATGTCTACGTTCCGGCCGACTATGTGACCAGCGGCGAGGTCAGCGTCTATGACCAGGATTTCCAGATCCTGTCGAGCGGTCAGAACATGGGCCTTGCGTTCGGCAGTGACAATGAATGGATCCTGCCCTACCTGCTCAATTATAACCTGGTCGAAGATGAAGAGCTACTCGTGGCCTTGAGGAATCCGGTGCCTGGCGCGCAGGCCGAGTACCATGCCCTCAAACCAGCGACCGAGGGAGAGTTGGGGAACCAGGATCTGGCGGAGCTGGTCTCGGGCGTCCTGCCCTACGTCTACTACTTTGCGCTGGTGATGGGCAGCAACTACCTCTTGCGCGCCGTGGTCGCAGAGAAGGAGAACCGCACGGCCGAGGTATTGCTGCTGAGCCTGAGCCCCCGAAAGCTGATGGTGGGCAAGATGGCAGCCATGAGCGTGGTGATGTGGCTGCAGGTGATGGTCTGGGTCGGCAGTGGCCTCCTGCTCCTCAACCGGGGGGCCGAGATGTTGAACATGGCCAGGTTCACCTTTCCCCCCGGCTTTCTGGTGTGGGGGCTACTCTTTTTGATCTTTGGCTACCTGCTCTTCGCCTCGGTGACAGCGGCTGCAGGGGCCATCGCGCCGAACGCCCGGGAGGCAGGGCAGGTGACCTGGTTGCTGGTCTTGCCACTTTTGCCCACACTGATGTTCGGCCAGACCTTTCTGGAGGACCCCAACGGAGCACTCTCGGTGGCGCTGAGCCTTTTCCCCTTCAGCGCGCCGAGCGCCATGGTGACCCGACTGGCCGTGGCCCAGGTGCCGCTGTGGCAGATCCTGGCCAGTCTGGCCGGGCTGGCCCTGACCGCCTATCTCTTTGTCACCCTGGCAGCGCGCTTTTTCCGGCCGGGCAATCTACTGTCCTACGATTCGTTCAACCTGCGGCGGCTGGCGACAGGATGGCGAAAAACGGCCTAGAACGCCCGGCTGTGGTATAATACTCCCCGTTCGAGAGATTCCCATCTGAGTGGGTAGAGCGCTAGCTGGCCGGTCTACAGATTGGCCGCACGGCCGGTGCCCTGCCCACATTCTGGCGTACTGCCACGACCAAGATGGGGCGGGACACAAAGCCATGGCCGGCGAGTTCCCAGGTACTCAACCTGTTCGAGGCGCATGACAAGTTGGGGAGTCCGGAGTCCAACAAGTTGGGAGGTCGGGAGTCCCAGACTTGTCTGGGGGTCTTGGAATAAGGTAGCAGTTTTCGAGGAGGAAGAGGCATGACAAAGGACCCGGTCATCAAGGTTAACGGCCTGTGCCGCCGCTTTGGAGACGTGGTGGCTGTTGAGCAGTTGACCCTGGACATATATGCCGGGGAGGTATTTGGTTTTCTGGGGCACAACGGTGCGGGCAAGACGACGACCGTCCGCTTGCTCAACGGAGTGTTGGCCGCCGATGCCGGCACGGCCCGCGTGTTGGGCTGCGATCCCCTGGACGAGGGACCTGCGCTGCGCCGCCGTACCGGCATTCTGACCGAGACCCCCTCGCTGGACGAGCGCCTGACCGGTCGAGATAATCTAGAGATCTATGCCGACCTCTACGGTGTGCCCCAGGACGAAATGCCCGGACGGATCGCGCAACTCTTGGAATCTTTCGAGCTGGCCCACCGGGCAGACGAAAGGGTGGCTGGCTATAGCAAGGGGATGAAGCAACGCCTGGCCCTGGCGCGATCCCTGATCCACAAGCCAGAGCTCCTGTTCCTCGACGAGCCGACGGCCGGCCTGGACCCGGTCGCCACCCGCCGCGTACACAAACTGATCACCCGGCTGAGCCGCGAGGAACGACGCACCGTGCTGCTCTGCACCCACAATCTGGCCGAAGCCCAAAAGCTGTGCGGCCGGGTGGCGGTGCTGGAGCAGGGGCGTCTGGTCGCGTTGGGCACACCGGCCGAGCTGGCCCGAAGGCTGGGGCGCAGTCAGAGGCTGCAGATCCAGGTCGCGCCCGAGGGGGTGCCGGCAGCCTTGGAGGTACTGCAATCCAGGATGGGATTCGCCGATGTGACGACAGCCGGCCCGGTGCAGGAGAGCCACACCCTCACCATCGCGGGGGCGGAACGGGAGGCGGTGCCGGACCTGGTCGTCGCCCTCGTGGCTGCCGGCGTGCGCATCTACCGCGTCACGCCCCAAGAGCCGTCCCTGGAGGATGTCTATTTTGCGCTGCACGGCGAGGAGGGGGAGGCATCATGAACTGGCGCGCCATCAGAGCCATCGTCCGCAAAGACCTGAAGGTTGTCTTTCAGAACAAGGGGGTCCTGATCCCGCTCATCGTGGTGCCGGTGGTGATCATGCTGATCCTGCCTTCCCTGACGGCCGTGATCCCCCTCTTTGAGGGCCAGCTGAGTTCCGCCTTTGACGAATTCGCACCCTTTCTGGAGGGGATGCCGGCTGGCCTCCAGGCGGAACTGGCTGGCTACAACGAGGCGCAAACCCTCGTCGTCCTGATCCTGGTCTACATGTTGGCCCCGATGTACCTGATCCTGCCCTTGATGGTGGCCAGCGTCATCGCTGCCGACAGCTTTGCCGGGGAAAAGGAGCGTAAGACGCTGGAGGCGCTCCTCTACACGCCGACCACCGATGGGGAGCTCTTCCTAGCCAAGCTGCTGGCGGCGTGGCTACCGGCGCTGGCCGTGGCCTGGCTTGCCTTTGTCCTCTATGCCGTGGTGGCCAACCTGGCTGCCTGGCCAACGATGGGCCGACTGTTCTTTCCCAACTTGATGTGGATCGTGCTGGCGGTCTGGGTCGGCCCGGCCGTGGCCGGGGTGGGCCTCGGTGTGACGGTCCTGATCTCGTCCCGTGCCCAGGGCTTCCAGGACGCCTACCAGTTGGGCGCCATCGTCGTGCTACCCATTGTGCTGATGGTCATCGGCCAGGCGATGGGGGTCATGTATTTTAGTACCTGGCTGGTACTGCTGTTGGGTTTGCTCTTCTGGCTGATCACTGCCGCGCTGTTGTGGATCGGCGCGCGAACCTTCAAGCGACAGGAATTGGCAACCCGGCTGTAGCCGGGCCAGGTGTGAAGAAAACAGGGAAAAGGAGTTTCACATGGCAAAAGTACGATTCGACACCTATTATCGCTATCAAGATCTGACCCGCATCCTGCGCGAGTTTGCCGAGGAGGCCCCCCAGCTCGTGCGTCTGGAAAGTATCGGCCAGAGCCACGAGGGGCGGGATCTGTGGCTGGTCACGGTGACCAACTTTGAGGCCGGCAAGCCCGAGCAAAAGCCCGCCTTATGGGTGGATGGAAACATCCACGCCACCGAGGTCGCGCCGACCAGCGCCTGTCTCTACCTGCTCAATCGCCTGGTGACCGGATTCGGCTCAGATCCCGACATCACGCGCTGTTTGGATACGCGCACCTTTTACATTTGCCCGCGGGTCAATCCCGACGGGGCCGAGTGGGCACTGGCCGACAAGCCCAAGATCATTCGCTCCAGCACCCGCCCCTACCCTTACGACGAGGACCCCATCGGCGGACTGCTGATGGAGGATGTGGACGGCGATGGGCGGATGTTGATGATGCGCATGCCTGATCCCAATGGCGCCTGGAAGGTCTGCCCGGAGGAGCCACGCCTTTTGGTGCGGCGCGACCCTACCGAAACGGGTGGCGAGTATTTCCGGCTGTTTCGCGAGGGACGGATCGAGGGCTACGATGGCGTCACTATCGAGCTCCAGTCCATCAAGGAGGGGCTCGATCTGAACCGCAACTTTCCCTCGAACTGGCGACAGGAGCACGAACAGGAAGGGGCAGGAACCTATCCTACTTCCGAACCAGAGGTTCACGCCATGGTGAAATTCATCACCAGCCATCCCAACATCACCGGCGGAGTAGCCTTCCACACGATGAGCGGAATACTGTTGAGGCCGTATGGCGACAAGCCCGACGAGGACATGCCGCCCGAGGACCTGTGGACCTATGAAAAGATTGGGTCCAAGGGCACCGATCTGTCCGGCTACCCCGCGATTTCCGCCTACCACGATTTTCGCTACCATCCCAAGAAGGTCATGACGGGCGTGTTCAACGACTG
>JASFHU010000199.1:0-7358 GCA_050123055.1 Anaerolineae bacterium | reverse complement strand
CCATGCCGCCGATGCCCAGCCCATTGGCCAGGCTGTTCAACACCCAACGGATCGTAATGCTGATGGTCACGGCTGCCAGTGCCGCAGAGCCCAGCCGGCCAACCCAGTAGGTATCCAGGATCTGGGAGACGTTCAGGATGCCCGTCTCGAGCATCATGGGTGGCGCCAGGTACCAGATCGCCCGGTGCAGGCTGCCGGTGGTCAGATCTCGTCCCTTCACTCCGCGTGCTTGTGCCATGTCTGTCGTCACGTCCGTTGTGATTGATTGTCGCTACAGCAAAGCCCATTCTAACAGAGCAGGAGCGAAAAGTCAACGAAAGAAGAAGGTCCAACGCGCTTAGCCAAGCGCATTGGACCCTTCAGGCAAGACAAGTGGGGCACGGGGTAGCGCCCCAAGAACTGTTTACTCGACAGGCTCGCCTTCGTACAGCAGCTCACCGTCTGCATGGGTCAGGGTCAGAACGTTCTCCTCGACGAGATAGCTCCTGGCCGACTGGAGGGCGGCCAGGTAGGCCTGCTCCTGTTCCATCACCGCCTCTTCGCACATCATCATCGTCGAAGCCAGAGGCCCGATCCGGATCTTGTTCACCCCGCCCACGGTGGTGGTGACATAGGTCCCGTTGTAGCTGTTGCACCCCGCCGAGCCGCTCACCTGGCCGTTTTCAAACAGCGCCTTGAGCTCGGTATCGGGAAGGGTGTCGGCCAGGACCCAGGAGATGCCCTCCAACGCCGACGCCTGGCCATAGGTCACGTTGACGACCGCCGAGGCGACGTAGGATTCGCCGTCGGCCGGCGACGGCGAGAAGGCCACGATCTTGCCGGCCATGCCCGCAGGCGCATCGACCGCCAACTGCACCGACCAGGTGCCCGCGCCACCGGTCCCCACGTCCTGACCCTGCAAGATGGTTACCTCTTGGGCCAGGGTCTGCTCGTTGGCGTCGAGAGCCTGGACGACCACGTTGCCCTCGGGCAAACCGCCACCCTTGCCACTCGCCTGGATGGGGCTGGCTGTGTCCAGGACGACCCCTTCGCGGGGAAGGTCGATCTCCAAAAAGGTTGGCTTGGCAGCCGTCCGGCCCAGGCTCACCTCTACACCATCCTGGGCGATAATGCTGCCATCGAGGGGCGAGGGGGAAAAGGCATAGATCTTGCCGGCCATGCCCGGTTCGGTCTTGATGTTCAGTTCTACCGACCAGGTGCCCTGCCCGCCAGTGCCCACGTTGTCGCCCTGTAGGATTGTCGGCTGCTGGTCCAGCACGTTGCCATCCCGGTCCAGCGCCTGGACGACCACGTTGCCCTCGGGCAGCCCGGCTCCTGTGCCACTGACCTTGACCGGCTGGCTGATGTCGAGCGTTGCCCCATAGACAGGATCGTCGATCTTGATGTAGGCTTGTGAGGACGGGGGTGGCGCGCTGGCCACCATCTCCACCAGGATCTCGACATCCTTGGTGGGCGCGCCGCGGGTGATGACCGGGTAGCTCTGGGTGTTGATAAAGAGCAACTTGCCGCTGCCATCCTCAATGCGGGCCGCCACCGCGTAGGTGTGGTTCTGCTGGATCTGGCCGGGATCGTAGGCCACCTCGTACGGGATGGGGACCTGGCCTGGGTTGGTGATGATCTGCTCGCCCATGACCGTGGCGGCGACATCCTGGAGGGACACATCCTGGATCTGAACCTGGACGACGGCTTCGGGTGGCAGCGCTATCCGCTCCCGGTAGACGATCGTGCCGGTCACACTGGCCGCGTCCTGGCGCCCGGAGAAGCCGGCGATGGCAGCCGCAAGACAGACGACGAGGGTGCACAGCGCCAGCACGGCCACGATGACGCCGATGGCGACTACCAGCCAGCTCGTTTTCTTTTCCTCGGCGGCTTCCTCGCTGGCCTGCACCGCTTGTTCTTCTGCTGCTGTTTCTTCCACGCTTACCTGCTCTTCGCTTTCTTGAGTCATGTTTCCTCCCTCAGTCTATTTGATAGTTTTGATGGTGGGTACTCACCCGAGAAGGAGTATCATCCTGGCAACGCGTGATGCGCCCCTGGCAACCCCGCTCTGGATCGCCAGGCACGGCGGAATTATAGCAGATGTTGGGTTAAAGTCAATCTGATGTGGAGGCGGGTATCGTTCAACACTGGGGGTGACAGCAGACCCAACAGGTTCCCCTACGAGCCCGAGTTCTTACGAACTCCGGCTCGCCCTGTCGGGTCTGTTCCATTCTTGTGGAAGGTCGCTCAGTCGCTCGACTCTTTCTTCTTGCGTCGCTTCATGGCTGCCTGGGCAGCCTTGGCATAGACTGAACCTGGCAACACCTCGATGGCTTCATTATACTCGACGGTGGCTTTGGCATCCTGCCCCTTCAGTTCGTAGGCGTAGGCCAGGTTGTAGTGGCAGGCGGCTTCATACTTGAGTCCCAACCGGTGGCTCTTTTCTGTCTCCAGGACGCCCTCGAGGGTGGTTATGGCCGCTTCGAGCTGGCCGCTGTGGACCTGGGCCGCACCTTTGTTGGCCAAGACGATGAGCCGCGTTGCTTCATCGGGCCGCAGGGCCAGACTCAGATCGTACAAGCGAAAAGCCAGGTCGTAGTTTTTCCGCTTGGCAAACCGGTTCGCCACCTCCACTATCCAGCGGGATCTCATGGTGATCAGGTAGAGGAGGCCCAGGAACAGGAAGGGGTGCATTGGAGTGCCGAGCAGCCAAGAGCCGCCAACGAGGATGGCCGTCACGGCCGCCGCCTCCAGGGCGAACTGGACCGACAGGCCCTCGCGACGCAGGTAGCCCAGCCCACCGAAGGCCAGGACAAAGACAGCAGCCAGCAGCAAAAGCAAAAGGTACGGGTCTATGGTCTGCATATTGACTCTCGATCGGGACTAATTCAGCCGAAATAAGTCCTGCCCGCAAGGCGCATCCTTCGACAGGCTCAGGATGCCGGTGGAATGGGCAGCACTTGTGGCGAGAGAATCAGGCAAAGAGGTGGCCCGTCGTCCTCCTCAGCATGTCCACCCCCTGCACTTCTGTGTCAAAGAGCGGGACCACAGCCCGCACGTCGGGAAAGGTCTCCCAGATCTCGTCCATGTACCCTTTTTGCATGGCCACCCGGTTCTTGACAAAATCTGGCGCGTCGTCGCCAACCGTTTCCTGGTCGATGAGCATGTTGACCACCACACCGCCCACCGGAATGCCAAACTCGTCGAACCAGTTGACAAAGCGGCGGATGACGGCGATGGGTAGCGCCTCGGGCAGGGTCACGAAAAAGAAGGCGGTCTTTTCTACGTCGGTCAGGAGCTCCTTGGCATGGCCCATCCGGCTGCGGAGGTTGAGCAGGTACTCCATCAGCGGGTCTTTTTCCTTCTTTTTCTTGCTGTAGGACAAGAGGTCCCGGAGGCCCATGGCCTCTTCGCGGCTCTGGACCATCTTGTTGACCCACATGCCATAGACATCGGACATGCCCAATAGACGGCGGGCGTTGGCTGTAGGCGCCGTATCAAAGACGTAGGCCTCGTACTCGTCATCGAACATCAGGTCGATCATGTTCTCAAACATAGCCGATTCTTCGAAGGCTGGGTTCATCGTCGCCGATTCCACAAACTCGTCGGCCTTGGTCTTGATGTCGGCGAATTTGAGAAACCATTCGATCTTTTCGCGGATCTCTTTTTTGGACTTTTCGATGGTCTCCTTGGTGTCGATCTCGTAGGCAAACATCCCCGGTACCCCGTCCACGGCGGTATGGTGCCCAAAGACGTCCTGGCCCAACATGCTGGTCAGGCTGTGCACCGGGTTGGTGGAGGCCAACAGTGTCCTTTTTCCCTGCCCTGCAAACCAGAGGGCGGCCGCTCCGGCCATCACGGTTTTGCCCACGCCCCCCTTGCCGCCGAAAAAGACGTACTTCATGTTGGGCTGCTCGGCCAGAAACTGGATTGTGCTCTTTTCGATCATGATCTCAGCCTCCGAACATCTCGTTGGCCATCTTTTCGATCATCGGCAGGCCGGTGATGTCGCGCTCCAGTTCGGGGATATAGGCCAGTACTTCGTCGCCCAGCTCCCGGCGTATCGTCGACAGGTGCCCCTCCTGCATCTTCAGCCGGTGCCGCAAATAGTCGGGGATCGATTGCTGGGCCAGCGACTCGGGGATAACCCGATTCACGATATAGCCCGAAAGCGGCACGTCGTACTTGGCAAAGAGCCCGGCTGCCTTTTTGGTGTCCAGGATGGCCATCTCTTCGGGGATGACGACAAAGAAGAAGGCGGTTCGCTCTCTGTCGGTCAGGATGCCGGAAGACTTGTTGATGCGCTCCTTGATATACTGCAGCTCGCGGAGGATGGCATCCTCTTCCGACTCTTTGTCGCGTTGCATGACCGAAGCCACCTGGGCATACTCTTCCATCTCGGCGCGCAGGGCCGTGATCTTGTCGATCCATTCGTCGTAGACGCTGGCCATGCTAAGATAGTAGAGTGCATGGCCCAGCGGCACCAGGTCGTAGATATAGTAGTCGTACTCGGCGCTGACGACGATGTCCACCACCGCGTCAAAGATGGCGCTTTCCTCCATAGCCGGCTCGGCGGCAGCGGCCTGGATATAGTTCTCGATCTCCTCCGGAACCTCGTCCATCCCGTACATATCAAGGATCTTGGCCCGGATCTCGTCCTGGTACTCCCGAATGCGCTGGTCGGCATCGATCTCCTGGGCGTAGAGGTTGGGCATGATCTCGACCGCGCCCTTGCCAAAGACGTCCTGTTGAAAGATGTCAGATAGAGACGCCTGCGGATCTACGGAAAACACCAGGACCTTGTAGCCTTGTTTGGCCAGCCAATAGGCCGACGCGGCTGAAAAAGTTGTCTTGCCCAGTCCCCCCTTTCCGCCAAACATGATGTAGCGGCGTTCAGGGTTCTCCTCAAAAATCCGTTGCAGAGACAAGTTACCCCCTCCTTGGCTAGGCCAGCGCGTCGGTGAGATCGCGCTCGCGAAGCATCCGGCGCTTCCAGGTGCTGACCTGCGGCACCACATAAGGCAGGAGCCGCAGCGAGTAGTAGGGTGGGAGGATGGGGATGCCCAAGAGATCGCCCATGGTGATCAAGATGAACAGGTGCTCCATGCTCCCCCGGGTCTTGAGGGCATAGCGGGTCATGTCGTGACCAGCCATGCCGTAGAGGATGCTCTTGGCTGTTTCCAAAAAAGCGAATTTCTTCTTTTCTTCTTCCGTCATTGTTATCTCCTCACAAAGATATTGACCGATTTCTCCGTCACGGATCTAGCCCTCGTCCTCAAGGGCGCACGCCGCCCCCGAGGACGGCGCCCGTTCGGAAACGGGGACTCGGAGCGGATTTGTGGATAGATGCTTAACCGATTTCTCCATCAAATAGATCTGTCAGCTCGCGTTCGCGCAGCATGCTGTGTCGCCAGCCCTCAATCGCTGGCAGAGCATAGGGCAGGAGGCGCAGCGCATAGTAGGGCGGAAGGATCGGCACGCCGAGCAGATCGCCAAAGACGGCCAGGACAAACAGGCGCTCAAGCATGCCCCGTTCCTTCTGTAGCTCGCGGATCCAATCGTATACCGTGGCGCCATAGATCATGTCACCCAATGTTCGTGCCAGTTCGCGCAAGCGAGCGGACAGACGTTCCCGGCCGTCGGCGTCCATGGGTCTATGCCTCTACCTCCAAAAACACCCAGACAAGTCTGGGACTCCGGACTCCCCAACTTTTTGGGGTCGTTTTCGTCTGTGTTGGTGTGCCACGAACATGTTGATTACCTAGTCCGCCTGTTCGAGGGCTCGCAGGGTGGCCTTGAGCCAGCCGGCATGCCGGATCTCGTCGAGCAGCAACTCGGCCATCAGCTCGGCTGTCTCGTCGTCATCCACGATACCGGCCACCAGCCGGGCATACTCGATGATGGCCCACTGCTCTGCCTGTAGATCCTGGGCCAGCCAGGCAGCGAGCGTGTCGCCCACGGGCCGGGGCGCAGGAACCTGGTCGACGGCCGTGCCTCCGAGGGCGGAGATCCGAGCCTGCAGGCGCATGGCATGTTCCTGCTCGACGCCGCACAGGGTCTCGAACGCCTGGCGTACCTCGGGACGGCCGGTGGCCCGGGCATGGGCACCATAGTCGGCCACTGCCTGGTATTCGGCCCGCAGCGCCACCTTGAGCGCGGCAACGATCTCGTCGGCCGTCAGCCGCTGTAGGGACCGGCGTTCTGGCACGTCACACGCCTCCTTTCTCTATCTCGGCAGGGCTTGCGAATAGGACCGGGACAGAGGACCGCCGTCGCACCTTCTCTCCCACGCTGCCAAAGAGGAAGCGACCCACCGCCGACTGAGGTAGGGTGGCCATGACGATCAGGTCGATCTCTTGCGCCCTGGCCAGATCGATAATGGCCTGCTCTGGCGGCTGGGCGGTGACCTCCACCCTCGACTCCACGTCTACTCCATCTGCCCGAAAGCCTTGTACAGCCTGACTCAAGTAAGCCTCGCCCTGCTCTATGCGCCTCGCCCCAGAGGAGCCCGGTTCGACCTGGACCTGGGTGAAAAACTGCTCGCCTGAAGCCACCACCGGCACCAGCCAGGCCAGGATGACCGTGGCCCCGGTGTGTCGCGCCAGTTGGCGCGCGTGGGTCAGAGCCGGTTCCTGTTGTTGTTCATTCTCCATGGGGACGAGGATCCGTCTATACACGATACCTCTCCTATGGCTGCTGCAGCGCTTCTTCCAGAGCCGGACGGTCCCAACCCACTACACGCTTCTTTCCATTCACGATCCAGGTCGGATAGTGACGTACCCAGTATCGCACACTTTTCAACAGCCCTTCTGGTGACTGGGGATCGATGACCTTGATCAGGATCTGGTCACCATACCGGTCCGCAAGGTCATAGACCCAATCGGTCAAGCGCAGATAGTCGTCCTGCCACTCCTGTGGATACTCGTCGAAATCGCGCCTGGCCGGATGCTCGCCCACTCCGGCCTCCGACAGGACCAGTTCGCAGGTGGTACAGACGCCCAGCCCCTCAAACGTCGGGGCAACGACTTCAAGTAGCAAAGGTTTCATGGTACACGATCCCGTTGATGGGAACCGGCATTTTGCTGCGGCGCTCGGACCAAAAAGGGGGAGAGCCTGTCATCAGGCTCTCCCCGCGATGACAGTCGAGGGACTATTCTCCGCCCCCGGTCTCGGCGGGCTTGGCCATCTCGGCACGGAATTTCATCACCGCCTGGATGCCATCCCAGGCCAGGATCAGGGCGCTGATGAACAGGATCACAGCCAGGACGTCGGCAATGATCTTGCCGGTGGTCAAGGCCGCGAACGATTGGACGACGGTGTAGAGCAAAGCCGCCATGGTGGTGATGAACATAAAGATGAAGGGGATGAACGCCCACAGG
>JASFHU010000198.1:0-7362 GCA_050123055.1 Anaerolineae bacterium | reverse complement strand
GGGAGGTCGAGGGCTCCGGCCAAGACGGCGACCCTCTCCAGGTCGGCCCGGCTCTTTTGCCCAATCTGGGTCGCTTCTTCGCTCCGCCCCGCTGCATGGTGGAGACGGGCCAGTTCGCGGTAGATGCAACCCCGTTCCAGCAGGGCGGTGACCCTATCGACGGGCACGCCGCGGAGCAGGTTGGCAGCCTGGCTGGCCTCCTTGACCGCTGTGTCGATCAGGCCGGCCTCGCGCTTCTTTTCCGCCTGGCTGAACGTCGCCCACAGGTAACGATAGGCCCTAGCCCGGGCGAGATGGCTCAGCCCCTGGAGACGCTGGTCTGGCAGTTGCTCCGAGATCTCCAGGGACCGGTCTGCGTAGCGGAGGGCGTCGCGGTAGCGGTCGCCAAAGGCTTCCACAAAGGCGCGGACGTTCAGGGTGGCAGCCAGCATGTGCAGCCGCCCACGCCGCTGGGTCAGGCGCTCGGCCTCTTCGGATAGCAGACGCGCCTGGTGGAACTCGCCGGTCAGGGCCCTGGCATAGGAGAGGTTGGTCAGCGTGGAAGCCAGCGCATCCATGCCCAAGCGACGCTGAAGCATGGCCGATTCCTGGTAATGCCGTACGGCTTCCTGATGCCTGCCCTGCTGTCGATCCAGGTAGCCGAGATAGTTGAGGGCCAGGCTCTTGATGATCCTGGCCCGCCAGCGACGGGCCCTGACGACGGGGTTCTCTGGCGGGAAGGAGAGGGTCAGATCGGCCACCTCCTCTACACCAGCCAGCGCATCCCGGGCGTCCTGCCAGTCATCGCCGCTGGCGCGCCGGATCTTGGCCAGGGCGCGGTAGAGCTGCAGGTGCGCCCAGGCCAGCTCGACCTTGCCCGCCTGCCTGAGCCATCGTTGTCGGACCTGTTCAAAGATCTTGAGCGCCGCCTCTGGATCGGAGCGGAGAAAGAGGGCTCGCATGCCCCACCGCACCGCGGTATCGAGGGCCGCCTCGCGAGGCACGGCCCCCAAAAAGTGCTCCGTCTCTTTGAGCACAGACAGGGTGCGAAGGAACTCGCTGCGGACCAGCATGTCCATCTCGACGTCGCGCCCGCCCAACGCCTCTTCGGCCAGCCAGAAATACATGGCAAAGCCCATCGGCGGGCTGAAGCACAGCCGGTAGTGCATCTCTTCCACGTAGGCCTGGTGCAGGCGGGTCTGGACGGAGGCCAGGACAGGGGAAAGCTGTTCGACACGATGGCCCAGATGGCGCGTCAGATGGCGATAGTAGGCCAGGATGGTACCATAAACCTCGTCGCGCTCCTCCTCACTAATCCCCTGGAGAACATGGCGGTCCAGGAGGGCATACATCTCGTCATGGAGAAAGACGCGCCGGTCGCCCGGACGGACTTTGACCAGCGCCAGTTGCGCGGTCTGGTCCAGGTATCCGGTGGCGGTGTAGAGATCCCAGTCGCCATCGTCGTGCTTTAGATCGAGGAGTTGCGCCAACAGTTCGGGCGTGGCCCCTTTGCGAAGCCAGGCCAGGGTACGCAGGGTTCTGCCCATGGGAGAGGGGCTTTCCTGAATGCGGACGACGAGCACCCTTTCCACCTCGGGCCACCACTGCTCGGCGCCCTGCCGCTCCAACTCCTCCCGGCTCTTGTCAAAGGCAGCCGGCAGCGCCAGATCGTGGACGATCGTGTCGGCCAGGAGGGCCAACAGGATCGGGCGGCCTCCGGTCAACAGGTGTGCTATCTCGCCACGCTCTTGGCTAAAGGTCCAAAGCCGCGCCGCGGCGTCCCCATCTCCGCGCCTGCCCTCTGCCTGGGCAACAGCCCTCAGGTACTCTCGAGTTCCCTCCTGGTCAAGCGGGTCCAGCTCGACATGCTTGACCAGAATCCGGGGATCCTCCTGGTGAAGGAGCTGGAGCGCAGGCAATTGGTCGTTCGAGCGCCCGGCCAGGAGCACCACCACGTTCCCCTGGAGGGCGGGAAGAAACGACTGGAATAGCCACTTGCCAGTGCTGAGGGCCGGCGCCTCCTCCCCCAGCTCCTCCTGAAAGGGATCGTACTCGTCGTCGAGCACCTCGAGGGTGTCCAAGGCCAGTACCACACCCTCCCGGGTGAGGGCCGCAAACTCTTCAAAAAAGGCTGTTTGGAGGGCCTGCTCCTGGCGGTTGGCTTCCTCCATATCGCCAGAGACCCTGGCCCGGTCGAGGGCTGAAAGGATCTGCTGGGCACTCTGGAAGGACCACTTGCCCAGCACCTCCATGATCCTACGGATCACGCCCTCTGGGGTATGGACGTCCAGGTGATAGAGGTCGACGATTTCGTGTGCCACGCAGCTTCCAGACGAGGTGTCGGCCCTGCCGCCCCACTGGCTTCGCTCCAGGATGGCTTCCAACAAGGCCGTCTTGCCAATGCCGCCTTCTCCCTCGAAAAAGAGTAGGTGGACCCCTCCCCGCCCAATGCGGCGCTCGGCCGCATGGAGGAGATCCCGACGTCCGATGAGTGGAATGCGACGCGCACCGGTGAATTCGATCAACCTCATCCCCGCCTCCAGCCCGGCCTCTGATTGCCCCAATGCCCACGCAGGTGCAAACAGACGCCGTGCCAGGTGACAGCCCCGCTCGTGCCAACTACAATGTTCCTCACACAGCAAACCCCATTTTCCAGCAGTTTACTGCATATTTCGCCTGTAAAGTTCGTCGAGGGAGCTGCTTCAGCCCTATATTACCACTAATCTACGCTCCTGTCAAAGTCTATACCATACTAACCGTTTCGTTGGGTACTTTTATTAATATGACGCAGTTTCTCACCTGCTATGACATAAATTGCAGGATTTACGTATCTTTTCAATAAACCGGGGAAGAATGGGGTGTGTGCGGGCGGCAAAGCCGCCCGCACACACCCCGCCCCCACTTATTGATAAGATACGGATTTACTTCTAATCCATAGATTGAGTGCCCTGCATAAAGGGCAAAAAGGTGGTGTATGTTGAGTGTGCGCTTCGCGCCCACACAACATACACTACGCCACTGACCTTTTTGCAGCGGAGTCTAGATTATCAGTAGACCGCAATGGCTCGCGGTGGATCGCCAGATCCACCGCAGTTCTGCCGGATCTGGCGATCCGGCAGGAGCAGATTGCGGTGTACTGATTATGTGTATATCTTTTCAATGAACCGGGGGCGGGTAAGCTGTGGAGGGTAGTTCAATCACAAAGAGGCTCCCGGCACCGAGGTCACTCTCGACGGTCACCCGGCCACCGTGGGCCTGGGCGATACTCTGGACGATGGCCAGGCCCAACCCACTGCCGCTGGCGGTTGTGGTAGAACCGCGATAGAACCGCTCAAAGATGTGCTCTTGTTCGTCTGGATCTATGCCTGGACCGCTGTCGCGAACCCAGAGACGGACGATCTCGCCGGCTGTCTCGGCGCCGACCTCAACCTGTCCACCGGCCGGTGTGAACTTGTACGCATTGTCCAACAGGTTGCCCAGGGCCAGTTCGATGCGGGCACGGTCGCATTGGATCTCGGTTGGCGGCTCTGGCAGACGGACGGCGAGGTCGATCTCTTTGTCCCGGGCCAGAGGCTTGAAGACGGTGGCAGCCGACGCTACCAGGTCCCCGACGTCGTGACGGGCCAGCTCCAGCGCCACGAGCCCGGCATCGAGCCGCGATAGGTCGAGGAGATTGCCTGTCACCCATTCCAGACGGTCGAGCTGTACCTGGCTCTCGGCCAGGAACTCGGCCCGAGCAGCCGGGTCGCCAGCCGCCGGACCCTGCAGCAGATGGTTAAAGTTCTTGAGGGCAGTGATGGGGGTTCGCAGCTCGTGAGAGGCATCGGCGATGAAGCGCCGCAGGGCATCGCGCTCGGAGGCCAGCTCAGCAAAGCTGACCTCCAGGCGCCCGGCCATCTGGTTGAACTGGCCAGCCAGTTGGCCGATCTCGTCCTTGCGGCGAACAGGAGCGCGGGTGGATAGGTCGCCGCCACTCATCTGCCCGGCCACGCCGGTCAGTTCGCGCAGCGGCGCCACCAACCCCCGGCTCACCACGAGGCCGACGAGGATGGCCAGGGCCATGGCTCCCAGCGCCGCGTAGGCAAAGGCTTTGCGGGTTGTCTCGAGCACATCGGAGACGAAATCGGGACCCTGGCTCAGCTCGACGTAGCCCAGAGGAGCGCCCGGCTCGCCAACGGGTAGGGTAAGCACCTGCGGGGAGCGGGGTAGTTCCTCGCCGTGCTCAGCCAGCTCCTGGAGCTGCTCACGATTTTGGATCAAATGGAGCTCAAAGCTGCGGCCCCAGACGCGGTCCTGCCAGCGCAGGAGGGTCAGGGCCGCCTCGGGAGGGAGCCGTTCAAAGAGACGCGACTGCTCCTCCCACGAGGCGGGCACCACCAAACGCCCGCTGTGAGGCAACTCGACGGCCAGCGGATCTGGGAAGCCCTCTGGGAGGTCGAGCTGCAAGTCCAACGGGAACATGATCCAGACGGCATCCTGGCCCCCGGTGCCTTCCGAATCGGCGAGCTCCCGGTGGCGACTGTCCAGGATCCTGACCCGGGCATCGCCCAGGAAGGAGGAGGTATGGGCCAGCTCTTGCAACTCGGCATGGCGGAGCACCGGCCAGATCAGACCCCGGGCCTGGCGAGCCACAGCTTGCGCGTTGGAGGCCAGTTGCTCCTGCTCCTGCCGTGCCACATAGTCCTCCACGAGGCGCAGGATCACGGCCCCTACGACGCCCAAGGTCAACAGGACCAGGAGCACGTAGCTGAGGACCAGCCGCCAGCGGATCGAGCGGAACATGATTACAGGCTGTTGTCCTCGCTGCCAAACTCCTGATGGAACTCTTGCCCACCGCCAGGCAGCTCGTCCAGGTGGAAGGGCAGTTGATCCAGGTCGAAAGGCAGTTGATCCAGATGGAAGGGCATTTGATCCAGGGGCACCTCGAGATGGAAGCTACCCGGGCCAAAGTCAAAGCCCGGGGGCAAGGCTCCGCCCTCGGAGCCGGGACCGCGGAAGAAGCGAAAGCTGCCTCCGATGGTCACGCCCAGGTAGGCGCGTCCATCCTGGTCGGGGTGTTCGCCCAGGGTGACCTCGATCTGGCGCTCGTTTCCGTCACGGGCGCGAAAGACGTTCAGGGTGACCTGCTCGCCAGGCCTACGCCCTTCAATGGCATCGACCAGCGCCTGAGCACTGTTCAATGTCTGCCCGTCGATGGCTGTGATGGCGTCGCCCGGCTGGAGGCCTGCCGCGGCGGCCGGACTGCCCCTGGTCACCTCGACGACCACCACGCCCTGAATGCCCCTGCCACGGGGCATGGGCAGTTGGTCCGGGTCAAAGGGCAGCATCTCTCCCTGTGGGGCCAGTTTGGGTTGGGCAGACGAGTAGCGCACGCCGAGGTAGGGTGCTCCCGGCCGGTCGGGATGCTCGCCCAACTTGACCTGCACCCGGCGCGAATTCTGGCCAGGGCTCTGGATCAGCAGCGTGACCCGATCTCCCGGCTCATAGGCGGCGATGAGGTCGGCCAAGTCGCTGACGAGTCCCGCCCTCTGCCCATCCACAGCCAGGATCGTATCGCCCACCTGAAGCCCCGCCTGCTCGGCCGAACTGCCAGGCATGACCTCTTCGATGCGCGCTCCCGGCGCGATCTCCTGGCGCAAAGACGGCTGAGACGGCTCGTCGAATTGCAGGTCAGAGGACTCGGCCCGCGCCCCGGACCGGACGTCGGCAATGCGCGTCACGCCATAGACAAGCACTCCGCCGATGGCCATGCCCACGCACAGGACCATAAAGAAGCCGGCCAGCAGCAGTAACACCTTGGCTACACGATTCTGATTCTCCATGAACTCATTCCTCCGTTGGTGGGTAGTCGCCGAAAGACCCCACTGCCTGATACGTCCTGAACGGTAGGCCAGGGACGGCAGCCGGTCGCTGGGGCCTGGCAGGCAGTGTCTTTCGGACCTCTGCACCCCATTGTAGCAAGAAACGGTTGTGAGACGGTTGCGTTTGTGTTAAGGTTTCGCAACAAAAAGAAGATGGGGCTGCGCCACCCAAACCGTGTGCCGGTACCGATCAGCGGGCGAATTTGTAGCCGACGCCGCGGACCGTGAGTAGCCATTGGGGAGAGGCCGGGTCCGCCTCTAGCTTGGCACGGAGGTGCCTCATGTGGACGTCCACGGTACGCAGGTTGCCGACAGAGCTGTCGTAACCCCAGACCGCTTCCACCAGGGCCTCGCGGCTGAAGGGCCGGTTGGGGTGGGTGACCAGGTAGCGGAGCAGGCGGAACTCTGTCGGCGTCAGGTAGACCTGGCGCCGCTGGCGGTAGACCAGTAGCCGCTCCAGGTCCAGCTCCACCTCGCCAAAGACGATGCGCTCCCCCTCGGTCGGCGCAGCGAGGTCCCCATAGGCGCGACGGAGCAGGGCCCGTATGCGCGAGACAAGCTCGCGCAGGCTGTAGGGCTTGACGACATAGTCGTCGGCGCCCAGTTCCAGTCCCAGCACCTTGTCGGTCTCTTCATCGCGGGCGGTGAGCATCAGGATGGGCATGCGCTTGCCCTCGGCGCGAAGCTGGCGGCAGACGTCAAAACCGCTGATATCGGGCAGGCGGAGGTCGAGGAGGATCAGGTGCGGGTCCTGGCTTCGGGCCAGCTCCAGTGCCTGGTGTCCGGTGGCGGCCCAGCGGACGGCAAAGCCCTCGCTGGCCAGGCCATACTCCAGACCCCGGGCCACGGCGCGCTCATCCTCGACGATCAGGATCCGTTCGCCGACCATAACGCTCCATCCGTTCTCAAGCCGCTGCTTCGGGCGGCCCGACATCCCGGCCCCGTCGACGGACGACGAACGCCAGGACGATCTGCACCAGGCCGACCACGATGGCATAGAGGGCCACCAGCCAGAGCAAGGCCAGGGCCCCTGCGCCCGGGCGAAGCAGGACGAACAGGCCAAAGGCCATCGACACGACACCGCCCAGGACCAGCAAGCCGAGTCCGACGGCCTCCTCCCGCCACCTGATGGCTGAGATGATGTCCAGAGCGCCCAGCACGACAGCCCGGAGAGCGATGAAGACCAGCAGGAGCACGGCGGTGAGCAGGGGCCAGACAAAGACGGCGATCCCAACAGCGACGCTGGCCAGGCCTCTCAGCAAGGGGAGCCACCAGTCCTTGCTCTGCAGTTGGCCGGTCAGGACCTGGACAACAGAGATGAAACCGTCCAGCAGGGCATAGGCGCCAAAGAGATAGACCAGCAGGCGCAGGCTGAGCTCTGGCCAGACAAGGGCGATCAGGCCAAAGAGAAGGGCCAGAATCCCCCGCAGGGCCAAGATCGGCCAGGACCCTTGTGATGACATGCCTTGCATCCTTTCCCGTTCCGGTCTTTTTGTACGGGCTCAAGTATACCGCCAAGCCG